>JBKBRG010000025.1:0-13044 GCA_046292325.1 Tabrizicola sp. | reverse complement strand
GGCGCCCCCATGGGACGTGTGGTGCCCTACAACGCCAATGCCAACATGCTGACCCGGATGCTCGATCTGGAACGGCGGGGCGGCTATGTCGTCGATCAGGAAGTCCGGCATCGCCTGGCGCTTCTACCGCAGTTCGGCGGCACCACCGGGGCGGTGCGCCGATCGGCGCTCGAGGCGGTCGGCGGCTGGAACACCGTCTCGCTGGCCGAGGACACCGACCTGACCTATCGGCTGTTCATCGCCGGCATGCGTGTCGCCTATGTCGCGGACGCCGCGTGCTACGAGGAGAGCCCCGAAACCTGGCAGGTCCGCTACCGGCAGGTGAAGCGCTGGGCCATCGGGCACAACGACTGCCTGCTGCGTTACTTCATTCCCACCCTGCGCGCGATGCGGCAGCCGCTGATGGCCCGCCTCGATGCCGCGCTGGTGCTCTTGGTCTATACGGTTCCCAGCCTGGTGCTGGTGAACCTGATCATTGCCCTGTCGATGCCGGCTTTGGTCGGTGAAGTCTGGGCCAGCCTGTCGATCCTGACGGCCGCACTGATGCTTTTCACCGGGATCGGCAACTTCGCGCCCTATTACCAGATCGCCGCCGGCTGCGCCTCGGACCGGCAGCGTCAGGTTTTCGCTGCCGTGCCCTTCCTGTTTGTCTCGTCGTTCATCAGCCTGATGGCCTGCAATGTCGGGGTGGTGCAGCTTCTGAAGGACAGGATCCGCGGCGCCACCACGCAATGGGACAAGACCCAGCGGTTCCGGGGCGCAGCGTGAGGGCGCGTCCATGCTGAACATCGTCATCGCCGTCCTCGTCTATGAAAGCCTGGTCGCGCTCGGCTTCCTGCTGTGCTGGCACCTGGTCCGTGGCATGGATACACGACTGCCGATCGCCGCGACCGGCCCCGGAGACCCTGCGCCGGTATCGCATCGCGGGCATCGCGGCGTCGATCGGAACAGGTCGCCGGGTCTGCCCTTGCAGACCGTCACGATCCTTCTGGGGGCCTGCGTCCTTTATGGTGCGGCGACAGGCGCCTCGGGCAGTCTTGGCGGCCTGGGCCCGGCGCTGCTGCGCGCGGACAGTCTGTCGCAGGGCCTTGGGGTGGACCCGGTCCTGTTGCGCCTCGTGCTTCCGGTCGGCCACTTCCTGATCCTGGGCGGCCTGTTCCTGGCACTGCGACGCTCCGTGCTCTTTCCGGCGGTGCTGGTGCACTTCCTCCTGATCGCCTTCTGCCTGCTGGTCACGCTGCTCGACCCCGGCCGGATCGAGAGCGTGCGCCTGGCCCTGGTTCCGGTCTTCCTTGCCAATCTGGTTCTGCTGATCATCACCCATGGCCTGCTGACGCTCCTGTTCTGCCGCAGCGCGGCTGAACTGGCCGCCTCGCTGATCCTTGCGGCCCTGGCCGGGGGGATCCTTGCGCTGGGGACCACGGTGATCTCGCTTGCTTCCACGCTTCTGGGCGGGCCGCTGTTCTTCTTCCAGCTCTACCTCGTGTCGTCCTTCGGGATCTTCGGTCTGTATTTCTGCATGGTGTCCATCGCGCTCGCGCTCTGGATCAGGGACGAGCGCGATCCGGCGGTCGCCCGGCCCGGCTGAGGCCGTCGGGCGGACGACGCCGGGTCATTGCGGCCGAACACCGGATAGGGGAATGACCCTCAGAACGGAGGCGGAGCGAAGAAGCTGACCCACTCTCGCGTCGTCGGGTGGTGCAGGCTAAGGCTTTCGGCATGCAGCATCAGGCGGCCATGGGTGGCCCTGGTTTCGGGGGCATAGATCTGGTCGCCGAGGATCGGGTGGCCGAGGGCAAGCATGTGGACGCGCAGCTGATGGCTGCGCCCGGTGCGCGGGGACAGGCGCACGCGGGTCTCGCCGTCCGAACGATCGATCACCTGCCAGTCGGTGACGGCGGGGCGGCCATGGACCGGATCCACCTTCTGCCGTGGCCGGTAATCCCAATCGCTGCCGATCGGCAGATCGACAGTGCCGCTGTCCGCCTCGAGCCGACCCTTCAGCCGCGCGATGTAGGTCTTTTCCGCCCGACGCTGCTCGAACTCCTGCCCCAGGAAGCCCTGGGCCTTCTTGGTGCGGGCAAAGATGATGACGCCGCTCGTGTCGCAGTCCAGCCGATGAACCGTCAGCGCGTCCCAGCGCGCGGCCTGCAGGCGGGTGACCAGGCAGTCCTGCCGGTTGGCCAGTTTCCCCGGCACGGTCAGCAGGCCGGCGGGCTTGTCCACCACGATGATCGCCGGGTCCTCATGCAGGATCGCCAGCGGCCCGGTCGGCGGGTCGTAGTCGAAATCCGCGATGAGCGAGGGCTTATGCAATCCGGTGGCCTTCGGCGAGCAGTCGGTCATGCAGGTGGCGGATGTGGGCCGGTCCGACCTCGCAGCAGCCGCCGATCAGGCTGGCGCCCTGTTCGACCCAGCCGAGCGCAAACTCGGCATAGCGTTCCGGCGACAGGTCGTGGCGGGCGCAATAGGCCGGGGCCGCGGTGCCGTGCCGGTGCGGGGTGATCTCGGAAAAGCCGTTTGCATAGGCGCCGAAGGGCAGGCCCAGGGGTTTCAGCGCCTCGAGGGCGGCCGCCATCGCCTCGGGCATCGAACAGTTGGCGAGGACGGCATCGGCGGGGGTCTCGGCCAGCACCTCGGCCAGTGCCGCGACGGGTTCGCCCGAGCGCAGCCTCGTGCCGTCGCGGTCCTGGACGGAAATGCTCAGCCAGACCGGCCGGTCGGTCGTCCGCGCGCCTTTCAGTGCCCCGCGGGCGAGGTCGAGCGAAGAGATCGTCTCGATCAGGATCAGGTCCACATGCGCGGCCAGGATCCGGGCCTTCTCGGCGTAAAGCGCGGCCGAGACCTCGACCGGCGGTGTCAGGTCGGGCCGGTAGCTTTCGCCGAGCGGGCCCATCGAGCCGGCGATCAGACCTCGTCCGGCAGCGGCGCGCGCCTCGTGCGCCTCGGCCAGGGCCCGCAGGTGCAGAGCGTGGTAAAGCGCGTCGAGACCGTGCGGGATCAGACGGTCGTGCAGGATGTTGTAGGTGTTGGTCGTCGCCAGACTGGCGCCCGCGGCGAAATAGTCCTCGTGGATGGCGCGGACGAGGCCGGGGTTGTCAAGCATCACCCGCGTCGCCCAGAGCGGGCCGGGGTCGGATCCGGCGCGGGCGATCAGTTCCTGGCCCATGCCGCCGTCGAGAAGGGTGATTTCGGTCATGACAGATCCCGTCGTGGTGCCCTGGGCCGGCGCCGGGGGGCTTCACGCCCCCCGGACCCCCCGTGGAGTATTCGTGAAAAGAGCAAGCAGGGTTTCGGGCAGGAGGGTCAAGAGGCGTCGCGGAAGACCTCGGCGAGGAGGGGAACGAGCCAGTCCTCGTCTTCCCGCGTGAAGGCCGCCGGGGTGTTGCTGTCGAGGTCGAGCACGCCGAGCAGCCGTCCCTCGCCATTCCGGACCGGCACCACGAGTTCCGACCGGGTGGTGGAGGAACAGGCGATGTGGTCGGGGAAGGCGTCCACGTCCGGCACGTTCTGCACCTGTCCGGTGCGGGCGGCGGCACCGCAGACCCCGCGGGAGAACGGGATCACGAGGCAGCCGTGCCCGCCCTGGTAGGGGCCGATCTTGAGGAGTTCCGGAGCCACGACCCGGTAGAAGCCGGTCCAGTCGCACAGCGGGTGGGCGTGGTGGATCTCGCAGGCGACGGTGGCCATGAGCGCGACGGTGTCCGTCTCGCCATGGGTCAGGGCGCGGATGCGCTGGGTGATTGCGCGGCGGTCGATCTCAGTAGCCAAGGGCACAGCCATCCTTTCTGGGGTCAGAGGCGCCGATCAGAAGGTCGCCGTCGATGCGGATCGCCTGCGACCCGCCAAGCGGGGTGGTCGGGATCACCACCGGGTGGCCCATGGCGGCGAGCTCGGCACGGACCGTGTCGCTGTAGCCGCGCTCCACCTCCATGCCGTCGGGGCCGGAGAAGGAACGCGGCGCGTCCATCGCCTCTTGCAGGTCGAGGCCGTAGTCCACGAGGTTCGAGACGAACCGCGCGTGGCCGCAGGGCTGGTAGGCCCCGCCCATCACGCCGAAAGGCATCAGGACGCGGCCATTCTGGCGGATCATGCCGGGGATGATCGTGTGCATCGGCCGCTTGCGCCCGGCGGCTTCGTTCGGGTGGCCTTCCTGCAAGGTGAACCCCGCGCCGCGGTTCTGGAAGTTGATCCCGAACTTCGTGGACGCAAGGCCAGAGCCGAAGCCCCAGAAGATCGAGTAGATCAGCGAGACGGCCATCCGGTCGCGGTCCACGACGGTGATGTAGATCGTGTCGCGATGCACAGCCTCGGTCAGCGGGGCGGCGGCAGGCATGGCGCGTTTCGGGTCGATCAGCGCGGCTAGCCTGGCAGCGGTGTCGGGCGAGAGCATGTGCTGGAGACGGCTGGTATGGTCCGGATCCGCGATGAAGCGGTTGCGGGCGTCATAGGCAAGCTTCGTGGCCTCGGCCTCGACATGGGCACGCTGGCTGCCGAACGGGTCCATCGACTTCAGATCGAAATGCCCCAGGATATTCAGCATGAGGATCGCCGTGGCGCCCTGGCCGTTCGGCGGGTGCTCGACCAGGTCCACCCCGTGATAGCTGCCCGACACGGGCACGGTATAATCGCAGGCCGTGGCCGCAAGGTCGTCGAGCGTGTGCGTTCCGCCAAGGGCCCGCAGCGACGCGATCATGTCCTCGGCCACCTCGCCCTCGTAGAACCCGGCGCGGCCCTCGCGCGCGATGCGGCGCAGGACTTCGGCCTGGCCGGGGGCACGGAAGATCTGACCGACCCTGGGCGCCTGGCCGTTCAGCGTATAGAAGTCGCGCGCGGCGCCTTTCAGGCAGGGCAGGTCGTCTGCCCAGTCGAAGGCGACGCGGGGGGCAACGGGGATGCCCTCCTCGGCATAATGGATCGCGGGGGCCAGCACCTCGGCCAGCGGTTTCAGGCCGTAATCCGAGTTCAGCCGGCAGAAGGCGTCGATGGCGCCGGGAAGCGTTACGGCCTCGATGGCCTGGATCGGCATCGCGGTCAGGCCCCTGGCGCGAAGGTCGGCGGCGTTCAGTCCGGCCGGGGACCGGCCCGATCCGTTCAGCGCCACGATCTCTTCCGAACCGGCCGGCTTGAGCAGGACGAAACAGTCGCCGCCGATCCCCGTCATCTGCGGCTCGGCGATCCCCAGGACCAGGGCGCCCGCGATCGCGGCGTCAACCGCATTGCCGCCGGACTTCAGGATCTCGATCGCGACCTGCGAGGCGATCGGGTGCGAGGTCGCGCACATACCGTTGCACGCATAAACGGCCGATCGACCGGGAAGATGCAGGTCGCGCATCATGCCCCCCGTTCGCGGTGGTGAAGAGGAAGGCGGCCCTTGGCCGCGAAGAACGCCACGATGACCTCCGTCTGCCCGGAACCTGTCCTGCCGTTGCCCCACCGGAACAGCGGCGTCATGGCAAGCTAGGACGAGCGCGGCGGGAAGCCAAGTGGTCAGGGATCCCGGTGCCCGGTGAGAGGTGGACATCGGATCAGGGCGCCAGGTGGGGGCTTCCCGACCATGTGCCGGATGCGCCGCGATACCGGTGGCTTCAACCGGTCTGCAAACGCGCCTTCTGATGCTGAATCTGACACTTTCGGGCTTTCGGGTGCGGAACGCATGACCTTCGGCACATCTGGTTTCCCAATGTCCCCGGCCGAGGGTGGCCGGTGCTTGCGGGGATCGCCGGGCCTTCGCCCGGGCGGTCAGGGCCCATGCAAGGAATTGCGCGCGGGCGGATTGCCGGCCTGCCGGACAGACCCCGCGCAGAAAGCGAAGCTGCGCAACGGATCAGGCCTGATGCATGGGGACCGGATCAGCCGGGGATCACGAAGGAGAGGAGGTTCCTGCCCTCGCTGCGGACATAGGTCAGATCGGCACAGAGTGACCGGATCAGATGCCATCCGAAGCCGCCCTCGGGCAGGTCCTGAAGGTGTGCGCTGCCTGTGGGCAACTTCCCTTCGGGCAACCGGCCGTTCGGCATCGAGCGACCGGAATCGACGATCTGGCAGAAAACCCCGCCTGCATCCTGCCGGAGGGTGACCTCGACGGTTCCCCCGGCCTCGTCATAGGCATGTTCGGCCACATTGTTCAGACTTTCGGCAAGGACCAGTTCCGCCATGGCGCGCGCTTCGGCCCCCAGTCCGGATAGCGGCGGACAGGCAATCATCCTGGACAGGGAGTGCCGAATCGCCACGGGATCGGCGCCGAACACCAGACGCAGTTCCGGTGTCCCTGCGGTCTGGTCAGGCACCCGCGGCATGTGCCACGGCGGCGTCGAGGGTCGGGTGAATCGTGAAGATGCTGTCCATGCGCGTCAGCCGGAACACCTTTTCGACCGTCGGCGTCAGGCCGGAAAGCTCCAGCACACGGTCGGGACCGAGCAGCTTCTTCACCGCGACAATGGCCCCGAGGCCGGAAGAATCGAGGAACTGGACCCGCGCCAGATCCAGCACCACGCGCGCCGGTCCGTTGCGAGTGGCATCCCGCATCTGTTCCTTGAACTGGATCGCCGTGGCCGCATCGATGCGGTCGTCGATGACGGACACGGAAATCACCTTTGGCCTGGTCTGAGTCTGAAGTTGCACGGCGAACCCCCTTGCTTGCCTTTCCCGCAGGCTAGGGGCAAAGCATGAACAAGTGGTAAGCAGCTGCCGATCAGTTCAGCTGGAAGGTCACCGGATAACGACCATCCTGGAAATCGCCGAACAGGTCGCCGAGATCCGGGTGATCGACGGGCTCGCCGGTTTCGTCCGGGACAAGGTTCTGTTCCGAGACATAGGCCACATAATAGCTTTGGCCGTTCTCGGCGAGCAGGTGATAGAAGGGCTGGTCCTTCGAGGGACGACTGTCTTCGGGAATGCTGTCGTACCATTCCTCGGTGTTCGAGAAGATCGCATCGACATCGAACACGACGCCACGGAAGGGATGCTTCCTGTGTCGAAGCACCTGCCCGATGTGATACTTGGCGTGTGTGGTCTGCATCATCGTCAGTCCCCTTGCAAATATTTACGCCCTCATGCCGGGACTGTCCACTTTGCCGCGCAGCCTGCCGGGAAACAGTCTGTGGGGCTGACCCGTACAGTGCGGCCGCTGCCGCGTTCTCGCGTAATTCTGATGTCCTTCGCGGGAGTTGCCCATTTCATCCGCGTCCCGGATAGTCTAGATTCACGCCAAAAGAAAAGAGCACGAGGGGCAGATGAGCAGGTTTCTCCGTGCGTCGCTGGTGGTTTTGTGTCTGGCGTCCTGCGGGGGCGGCGGCAACTACTCGGCGCCGAGGCAGTTGGACGATGCGTGCGCGATCATCCGCGAACGGCCCCATTACCTGCGGGCGATGGCCGCGACCGAACGGCGCTGGGGCGTTCCGATCCATGTGCAGATGGCGACGATCCACCAGGAATCGAAGTTCGTGGGCAATGCCCGCACGCCCCATACCTTCGTGCTGGGCGTGATCCCGATGGGGCGGCAGAGCACGGCCTATGGCTACAGCCAGGCCCTCGACTCCACCTGGGAGGAATACCAGCGAAGCGCCGGAAACCGCCGTGCAAGGCGCGACGACATCCGCGATGCGACCGATTTCATGGGATGGTACATGGATCAGTCCGAGCGCAGGCTCGGGATCTCGAAGGCGGATGCCGAGGCGCAGTATCTGGCCTACCACGAGGGCCGGACCGGCTATGCCAACCAGTCCTACCTCGAAAAGCCCTGGCTGATGGAGGTGGCCAGGAAGGTCGGCCAGCGGTCCGAGATGTATCGCATGCAGCTGGCGACCTGCCGCTAGGGTCAGTTCTTCCGCTTCGACGTTTCGCCGCTGATGTCGAACAGGCTGGAGCGCATCTCGCCGCCCTTCTTCATCTCGCCCAGGATCACCGTGGTCTGCTGGCCCAGATCATCGGTGATGACCCATTGCCGCAGCTCCACCGGGTTCGACGTGAAGACGAGTTCGATCGTTCCGTATTCCGGATGTTCCGGGTCCTGAGCCCGGACCCGGGTCGAGGTGCCGTCCTCGACATGGCCCACGACCATCTTCGCGCGACCGAGGTCGATGTTCGCGGCCAGGATCAGGTTCAGCGGCGTGCGCTTCAGCGGATACTGTTCCGGGGGCTGGTTCGACTTGGCGTCGAAGATCGCGACCGTCTGACTGCCCGCGATCACCAGGCTGCGGTCGGGCGGCGCATATTCGAAACGGGCCCGACCGGGCCGCCGGATGTAGATCTTGCCGGTCGAGATCGTCCCGTCCGAGTTGATCTGGGTGAAGTCGGCCTCGACCGTGGTCAGCCCGTTCAGATATTCCGAGAGGGTGCCGAGCGGAATCTTCTCCGCCAGCGCCGGGAGGGGCAGCAGGAAGGCAAGCGGGGCCAGAAGGGCGGTGCGACGGTTCATTGCGCCGATATAGCCGCGAATCCGGCGTCTTGCACCCCCCTCGGCGGCAACTCGCCGGGACGTGGCGGCGCGTGATCCGGCGTGAGGGGCGATCCTGCGGACGATTCGGGTCTGTGGCGGGGAATATTCGAAGAATCGTCGATATTGCAGGAGAACCTTGCGGAAATGGCACGATCTGTTGCGATAATCGCCAGGAAGTGCCTGGCATTGCGCAGTATCTGTATCCGAACGGTATGCAGCGGAGACGGTCATGAAAATCGTGGTGCTTGGCGCGGGCGTCATCGGGGTCACTTCGGCCTGGTATCTGGCCCGGGCCGGTCACGAGGTGACCGTGATCGACCGCCAGCCGGCTGCGGCGCTGGAGACCTCCTTTGCCAACGCGGGCGAGATAAGCCCGGGCTATGCCTCGCCCTGGGCGGCGCCCGGCATCCCGCTCAAGGCGCTGAAATGGATGTTCCAGGAACATGCGCCGCTGATCATCCAGCCGCGTCCCGACTGGGCCAAGCTGTCCTGGCTGGCGCGGATGCTGATGAACTGCACCACCTCGGCCTATGCGGTCAACAAGTCGCGCATGGTGCGGCTGGCGGAATACAGCCGCGACTGCCTGATCGAGCTGCGCGCCGAAACCGGGATCTCCTACGACGAACGCAGGCTGGGCACGCTGCAACTCTTCCGCACCGAAAAACAGGTCGCGGCGGCCGAAAAGGACATCGCGGTGCTGAAGGCCGATGGCGTGCCATTCGAGGTGCTTGACGCCGATGCCTGCGTGGCGGCCGAACCCGGCCTTGCGGCGGCGCGCGGCAAGATCGCGGGCGGCCTGCGCCTGCCGGGGGACGAGACCGGCGACTGCTTCAAGTTCACCCAGGGCCTGGCGCGGATGGCCGAGACGCAGGGCGTCACCTTCCGCCATGGCGTCAGCATCGACCGGCTGGAGGCCGAGGGTGACCGGATCGTCGCTGTCCATACCTCGCAAGGCCGGGTGACGGCGGATGCCTTCGTGGTGGCGCTCGGCTCCTATTCGCCGATGCTGGTCCGCGAATTCGGGATCAGGCTGCCGGTCTATCCGGTGAAGGGCTATTCGATCACCGTGCCGATCGTGGACGAGGCCCGCGCGCCGGTTTCCACCGTCATGGACGAGACCCACAAGATCGCGATCACCCGGCTGGGCGACCGGATCCGCGTCGGCGGCATGGCCGAGATCGCGGGCTTCGATACCAGCCTCAAGGCAAAGCGGCAGGCAACCCTGACCCATTCGGTCGAGGATCTGTTCGGCGGCGCGGGCGACCAGAGCCGCGCAAGCTTCTGGTCCGGCCTGCGCCCGATGACGCCCGACGGGACGCCGATCATCGGCCGCTCGCCGATGGCGAACCTGTTCCTGAACACCGGGCACGGGACGCTGGGCTGGACGATGGCGGCCGGTTCGGGCCGGGTGCTGGCCGATATCGTCTCGGGCCGCCAGGCCGAGATCGACACGGCAGGACTCGGCTATTCCCGCTATCTGCCGGCCCCGCGCGCGGCGCGTCCGCGGCTTGGCAAGACTGCCCTTCCCGCCTGACCTGCCCCCGGGCGGGCGGGCCGTCCTGGCGCCTCCTGGCCACAGCGGGCCGCATAAAGGCCCGTGGCCGGACTCGACAGGCTGGATCGCTGCGCCATTTCCCGGCAAAGTGGCAGGGCAGGGGTGATCGCACGGGGAAGGCGGGTGTGAAGGCGTCGCAGAACGGACTGACCGACTACGGCCTCTTTCTGGCCGCGCTCGGCATCGTCTGGTTCCATGCCCAGGCCCCCGGCTATCGCGTCGCCTACATCGCGCTGCCCTTCTTCCTTGTCTTTCTTTCGATGCCGTCCAGTTCCAGTCTCGGGGTTCAGGCCAAGCGGCTTCTGCTGCCCTTTCTGACCTGGTCGCTGGTCTTTGCCATGCTGAGCACGGCGCTTTCGCTCAAGAACAACGACCCGCCCTTCGACTGGTGGCGCTGGCACATGCTTGTGTCCGGGACCTGGATTCACCTCTGGTTCCTGCCCTTCGCCTTCGTTGCGACGACCCTGTCGCCGTGGTTTCGACACCCGCTGGCCTCGCTGGGCGCGGCGATCCTGTTCGCCACCCTGGTCGTGCTGAACGGCATGACCGAGGCAGTGCCCTTCGGTCTGTGGGCCTTCGGGGTCATCCCGGTCCTGACCGGCATCGCCTATTTCTCCTGGGGTTGGCGCCTGGCGGTGACGACGCTGGGGCTCAGCATGCTGATCCTGTTCCTTGGCGCCCCGTCGCCGGACAACATCGTCATTCTGGCCGGCACCGGCCTTGCGCTGGTGTTCCTGTCCAATCACCTGCCGGAAACCGCCCTGTCCGACTGGTGCGCGCGCCTGTCGCTCTGGATCTACCTTTCGCATCCCCTGGTCATCATCGTCGGTCAGTCCCTGCGGATCACCTACATCGAGCTTGGCCTCTTCTCGCTGGTGTTCAGCGTCATCCTGGCCCAGGTGATCGAGACCCTCGTCCAGGCCTCGCGCAAGGGACGTCTGGAGTTCTAGGGTCCGCCGTTTCCCGGCCGATCGGTCAGTGGTTGTGGCGCGGCACCCCGCGGCCGATCCCCCGCAAGCCCCTGGCCGATGCCAGTCCGGCCCCTTCGGCAAGCGACTGGACCTCGCGCCGGTAGATGCGCTGCCAGGGTGTCTCGCTCTCGCGCAGGGCGGGTGCGCCTTCGGCCTTGCGGCGGGCGATCTCGGCCTCGTCCACCAGCGCATCGCAGCGCCCGGCGACAAGATCGATGCAGAGGATGTCGCCGGTCCGCAGCCAGGCGAGCCCGCCCCCGACCGCGCTTTCGGGCGAGGCATGGACGATCGAGGGACTCGCCGAGGTGCCCGACTGCCGCCCGTCGCCGATGGTGGGCAGGCTGGTGATCCCGCGCCGGATCAGCGCGTCCGGGGGCTGCATGTTCACCACCTCGGCCGAGCCGGGCCAGCCGACCGGCCCCGCGCCGCGGATCACCAGGATGCAGGTCTCGTCGATGTCCAGCGCGGGGTCGTTGATCCGCGCGTGATAGTCCTCGGCGCCGTCGAAGACCACGGCGCGGCCCTCGAACCGGCCCTCCTGACCGGGGGTGGACAGGTAACGCGCGCGGAACGCGTCCGAAATGACGCTGGTCTTCATGATGGCGAAGTCGAACAGGTTGCCGCGCAGCACCTGAAAGCCGGCGCGTTCCTTAAGCGGCTGCGCCCAGGGGCGGATCACCTCTCGGTCGGTGGCGGCGCGGCCTTCCAGGTTCCGGGCAACCGTCTGGCCGGTGACGGTGGGACAGTCGCCGTCCAGCCGCCCGGCGGCCAGAAGCTCGTGCATCACCGCGGGCACCCCGCCCGCCCGGTGGAAGCTTTCGCCCAGGAACCTCCCGGCCGGCTGCACATCGGCCAGAAGCGGGATGTCATGACCATGCACCTGCCAGTCCTCGGGTCGCAGCTCTGCCCCGGCCGCCTCGGCGATGGCGGCCAGATGCGGCTGCGCGTTGGTTGAACCGCCCAGAGCCGAGTTCACCCGGATCGCGTTCAGGAAGGCCGCGCGGGTAAGGATCGCCGATGGCCGCAGGTCCTCATGCACGATCTCCACCGCGCGGCGACCGGTGCGGTAGGCCATCTGCCCGCGCTCGCGGTAGGCTGCCGGGATCGCGGCGCAGCCGGTCAGCGACATGCCCAGGGCCTCGGCCATCGCGTTCATGGTCGAGGCCGTGCCCATCGTGTTGCAGTGCCCGACCGAGGGCGCGCTGTCGAGGGCGGCTTGCAGGAACTCCTCGCGCGTGATCTCTCCGGCCGCGTATTTCTGCCGGCATTGCCAGATCACCGTGCCCGACCCCGCCAGTTCCCCGCGCGAAAGGCTGTCCAGCATCGGGCCACCCGACAGCACGATGGCGGGAATGTCCACCGTCGCGGCCGCCATCAGCGCGGCCGGGGTGGTCTTGTCGCAACCGGTGGTCAGGACGACACCGTCCAGCGGATAGCCGTATAGGATCTCCACCAGCCCGAGATAGGCCAGGTTCCGGTCCAGCGCGGCGGTCGGGCGGCGGCAGTTCTCGAAGATCGGGTGCATCGGAAACTCGATCGGGATGCCGCCCGCATCGCGGATGCCCTCCTTCACCCGCGCCGCCAGTTCCAGATGGTGCCGGTTGCACGGTGACAGGTCGCTGCCCGACTGGGCGATGCCGATGACCGGGCGGCCGGTCCGCAACTCCTCGGGGGTCAGGCCATGGTTCATGAACCGCTCGAGATAAAGGGCGGCCAGGTCGATGTGATCGGGGTTGTCGAACCAGTCCTGGCTGCGCAGGCGACGGGTCACAGCACACCCCGCCGGGCCAGGTTTTCCATCAGCGCGCGGGTGCCGAACGTCCAGGGCGCGATCTCGTCGCAGGGCTGGACGGTGTTGACCAGCTTGCCCAGAGGCGCCGAGGCGATGGTCACCCGGTCCCCCGGGTGGTGGGTGAAGCCCTGACCGGCTGCGTCGCGGTCCCTGGTCGGCGCGAACATCGTGCCGAGATACAGGACAAGGCCGTCCGGATACTGGTGGCTGCGGTTCAGCGTCTGCGCCGCGATCTCCTCGGGCGGGCGCGAAATCTGGCCCATGTCGGAATGGTCCTGCAAGAGGA
>JBKBRG010000024.1:0-13313 GCA_046292325.1 Tabrizicola sp. | reverse complement strand
TCGCGCGCCTTGGCGGCGTAGGCGGCGAGGGCGGCGGTGACGGCCTGCCAGCCGGTCAGGGCCGTTTCGGCACCCTCGGCCGCAGCAGCCCCAGCGTCGCGCGCGGCTCCGCCCGCGCCATCGGCCGCGGTGGCGGTGTCGTTCAGCCCCGTGGTCAAGGCATCGGCCGAGGCGGCGGCATCTGCCAGCGCGGTCTCGGCCTCGGTCCCCGTGCCAGTGACGGCATCCTTCAGCGCCTGCCAGCTGGCGAGCGGCCGACCGGCAGCGTCAGCCAGCATGCCTGCGGCCTCGCGATAGCCCTCGGCCCGGGCGCGGGCGTCGTCGGCCATGGCCCCGAGCCCGAGATCGGGTGGTTCCAGATAGGTCCGCGACAGCGCGGCCGAGAAGGCATCCGCGGCTGCGGCACCGGCTGCGGTCGCGGCCCCTTCAAAGGGATTGCCGATACGCCCCAGTTCCACCGGATCGAGGATGCCGATCCGCACGCCACCTTCGCCCGTGGCCCACTCTGGCAGCAAGGCCAGCGCCGCGTTCAGGGTCTCGATGAAGCTGTTGATCCGCGTGACGACGCCGTTCAGCATCGCCTCTACGCCCGAGATCAGCCCGTTCGCCGCCTGGAAGGCGAAGTCTCCGATGGCCCCCGGCAGACTGCCCCAGATCGCCACTGCTGCGTCATATGCGCCCTGGAAGATTGCGGCTGTCCGGTCACCGAAACTGACGACGCCTGCGATGGTACCTTCAAGTGCCGACAGCCCCGCCGCCTTCAGCCCCTCCCATCCGGCCGCCATCCACGCGAGGGCCGCGTCCAAGGACAGGCCGACGCGCGACCACACTTCGCGGGCCAGATCGCCGAGCAGGCGAAACGCCTCGCCCACTCCGCCAACCCGCGCCACCAGCTGCGAGAATTGATAGACCAGCTCGCCCACCCCGACGATCAACGCCCCGATGCCGGTGCGGATCAGGGCCCCGCGCAGGAACACCAGCGCGGTGGCGAGGCCGCGCACGGAGAGGGCCGCGGCCGCCATACCAGCGACCCAGCGCCCCGCCATGACAGCAGCGAAGGTCGCGGCATAGGACGCTAGGCGGCCAAGGTTGGCGATCAGAGTATCGATGGCAGACCGCAGGATCCCGCCATTGGACGCCAGCGCCACAAAGGCATTGGCCAACGCCTCGATGGTCGGCGCCACTGCGACCGCGATCCGGTTGCGCAGGCCGTCGAACACGAGGGATACCGTCCCCAGCGCCAGTTGCGTGCGGCGTAGGGCTTCGAGGGCATCACTGTCCAGAACCGCGCCAAGGTCCGAGGCCTGGTCCCCAAGCCGGGCCATCTCCGCCCCGCCATTGCGCAGGAGGGGGATCAGCCGCGTCGCATCCGAGGCCATCGCCTCCAGATAGAAGGTCATCTCCTGCTGGCTGAGACCGGCGCGTTCCAGCGTATCGACGTAAAGCTGCAGCGCCTCCGGCCCCGACAGACGCGCGAATTGGTCGGCCGCCACACCTACACGCGGGGCGACGTTCTCGAAGAAGTCGGCCATCGGCCCGCCGCCGGTCTGCAGGAAGTCGCCCACCCGGTCGTGAACGTCCTTGAGGATGTGGGCCAGGTTGTCCAGGTCGATTGCAACACGGCGGGCCCCCGCCCCCCAAACCAGCAGAGCCACCGGCGGCGCATTGGCGACTTGCGCAAACTGACGGATCTGCGCGGCGCTCTCGGCCGTGGAGCGAACGATCAGACCGAGCGAGGCTGTGGCGGCGGCTGCGGCGGCCCCGAGGGCAAGACCGGCCCGGCGCGCGAAGCTAGCCAGCCGGGTATTGGCCAGTTCCATCTCGCGCGACAGGCGGCCGAAGCCACGGGCACCGGCCTCACCGACACCTTCCAGCTCGGCGCGCACGCGGCGTCCGCCCTCCGCCACGAGGCGGACGGAGACTTTCTTCTCAGCCATTCCGGCGTCCTTCCATCTGCTCGTTCAGCTTGCGCACCATCACTGCCTCGATCTCGGGCAGCAGTTCGGCGGCGATCAGGGGCGGGATGCCCAGCGCCTGCGCCAGTGACAGCGCGGCGCCCATGTCCCATCCGATGACGGCCCCCGGCGCGATGCGCAGCTGGCCGCCTAGGCGCTGGGTCAGGTCCCAGACCTGCCAGCCCTCGACCGTCTGCGGACGGTTCAGTCTTTCTGGGCAGTCCGGGCAGGGTCCTGCGCAGGCCGCGCAGTAGCCGTCGCCCCCGCCGAAGGACCAGTCGGCGAGGGCGCGGAGGCGTTTTTTTCCTGATCCAGCATCAGGCCTCGGGCGACATATTGCGCCTGGAAGGCCTCGAAGACCGGCCAGATGTCGAGAAGCGCGTCGATCCCGGCCGGGCTGACGGGCACAAGGTTGCCGTCATCGTCACCTACACCTTCCCAATCCAGCACGGCACGGCGCGCGACAGCCTTGGCCATGGCCAGCGCCAAGTCTTCTTGGCTTGAGCTTTCCGAAAGGCCATCGATGGCCGGGTCGGCGCGGGCCGAGACCATCAGCGCGGTGGTCAGAGGCGCCACGAGGACACGCAGGCCGGGCAGCAGGTCCAGCCATTCGGGTCGGTTCGACAGGTTCAGACGGATCATGGTCAGTATCCCGTGACGGTGTTGACGAGGACGGCGGTGCACATGCGGGTGGGGCTGGTAGCCTTCGCGGCCTGCCAGTCGAAGGTCGCCTGGATGCCCTGGGGCCCGGGGATCTCGATCCGGGGGACCGGCAGGTAGACGGCGTGGGCCGTGAAGGTGAAGCTGGCATTCGCGCCGAGGCTGTAGGCGAACTCGAGCTCGCAGGGCGTGCCGTCGATGGCTTGGGTGACAAGGGCGCTATCGGCGAACCGCACCTCGATCCGCCCTGTCAGAGCCGCCATTCCAGGATCGGCGCCCTCGATCTTGCCGTCATTGCGGATGGTCTCGATCCGGTCGAGGCCGTTGGCATAGGTGATCTCGGCCGAGACGACGTTGCCCAAGGCGGTGCCGTTGCGTTTCACCACCCCGTTGAAATGGCCGAAGCGCTGGAGGCCCAGCGCTGTCGGCGTGCCCGCGGCCGTGGTGGCAGCGATGGCCTCGCCCTGCGCGATCAGCCGTGCGGTTGCGGTCAGCAGGCCCGAGCGGTTCATCTGCCACGACAACTGGTCCATCACGCAACCAGCGTACATCGCGAACCGCGGCACCTCCGGCATGGCCACCTCGATCGCCATCGAGGGCAGGGTCCAGTTTCCCGACTGGAAGGTGTGGGTCTTGGGCGTGGTGCCCGTCGTAGTCGGGGCGCCGAAGGCGGCCTTCAGCCAGAAGCCGAAGGCCTCGACGTCGATCGGCACGACGACATCGCCGTCGGCGGTGACTGCGTCCTTGATCGGGGCCAGCGGGTCGCGCCCTTGGCCCAGCAGTTCCGAGGCGATCAGCGGCTGTTCGGAGCCGAGCGTGGTGCTGGCGAAGGGCATCAGCCGATAGCCGCTGGCGGGCGGGGTGCCGTAGACGGTTTCGAACGCAAGCGCCATCTGCGCCCGCGCGCCGTGTGCGCGTGCCATGGGGGTCTCCTTGGATGTGGGGTGTCAGGCCAGCGGCCCGGTCGTGGTGTAGTGCAGGACGACGGTAATCACCGCCGCCTTCAGCGCCGCCGCGCCCTCGATGGGCAGGTCGACCGAGGCCGGGGCCTCCGGTTCGACCCAGTCGCAGAGGCCGTCAAGCGTGCGGTCCGCCTCCAGCGCCGCGCCGATGGCGGCGATCAGGTCGTCGAATGCGCTGGCCCGGCCCGTGCCCGCCTGGACGACAACCTCCAGCTCTGCCCGGTGCTGGTAGTGGTAGCGCAGCGGCGACAGCGTCACTTCTGGTTCGCCGGGCTGGCCGTCGCGCAGGATGATCAGCCCCACCGCCGGGATCCGCTCCGGCAGCGCCTCGTCACGTAGGGTCAGGGCGTCAAGAGGCTGCAGCCGCGCGTGCAGCGCGGCGAGGACGGTTTCGCGGGTGGTGGGCATGACTACCGATGGGTTTGGTGGACTCTTGTAGGAAAATGACGTGTTATGTTTTGAAACGCAGGGGCGTAGGGCGGTAAAATTGAAGGAAAATCTCACGAACGCATACGGGTACGCCAAGAAAGCCTGGAGGCGTGGTGCCGCAGAAATAGAAGCGGCAGCGCCGCATTTCGAGAAGGCTGTGGCTTGGGGCAAGCGACAGCACGAACGCCTGTCTCCGCATATTCCGACCTCCAGTCAGATTGAGATTTGGGCAAAGGAGAACGCGGCAAGGTTCGGGTGGAACGAGAAGCCCAAGGCAAATTCTCTTCAGCATCTCGAAGAAACCCTGAATGCAGTAGTGGCCGCAATTCGGCAGGACTCCGAAAAGCGCACCCGGATATTCGTCAACGCTGTAATCAGCAAGACAACCGGCATAGCCGCGGTGACGGGCATTGCGGCCGTGATTTCTGGTTTCGGTGCCGCATCGACCGGTGCCGCCATAGGGTCACTCACTGGTGCAGCGGCGACCACGGCACAGCTTTACTGGGTGGGCTCGCTCATCGGTCTTGGAACCGCTGCCGGTGGCGTAATGCTGGCGGGTACAGGAATTGGCATCGGTGTCGGAGGCGGTCTCTTGGCAAAGCGCTGGCTTTTCGGAAGGTCTCGACCCGAAGACGAACTCCAAGATCACGAGAAGGCGATCCTTGTAGCCAGTATCACCTTGATCAAGGCGATCCGGCAACAGATCGAGAGCGGGGTCTCCACCACCCACGCGGAAATGAGGCTCATCGCCGAGCATGCGCTGATCCCGTTGGCCAATCAAATCAACCAGTATTGGAACCAGGTGAGCCTGGATGAAGAAGGAATTTCCGGATGTCAGCCATTCACCAAGACGCTCGCCTACCTGCATCAACGGAAACTCGATCACTGCAGGACGGAAATCGGCCGGATCGCGATTTCCGCGATGGCCGCGCCGCAGTAGGTGAGGGAGCGCGCAGCGCTGCTGTCGTCATCGCGGTCACATTGCAGCGACTGGTTGAGGACAGCACCCGGTTCTGGTCGGTTGAGGAGCGGCTCGTGCTTGACGCCTTGCGGCGATCTTCGGATGCCCTGCGCGATGCGGACGTCGGCGAACTCGCGGGCTATGTAGCTGCGTTGAGCTCTGAGCAACTTCGGGGCGTCGCTTCCAACATCAAGGGCATCTACCACGAGCTGCTTTTTGTTCACGGCGTGAACGCAGACGGGGGAGACATTTCCGCCGAGGTTTTTGGGGCGACCAACCATCCAGGCGCAGATGTTCAGTTCCTCGTCGATGGAGACGTCATACGGGAGGTCCAGCTCAAGGCTGTCGCTTCGGCTGCGCCAATTCTTGAGCACCTTTCCCGTTATCCCGAGATCGAGGTTCTGGCGACGACAGAGATTGCGGACAGGGTCGCCGGTGTTGCCAGTTCCGGGCTGTCGAATGAACATCTTACGGCCCAAGTCGATGAGGTTTTTTCTGCTTTGCCCGGTGATGGGTTGCTTCAGGAAGTTGGCGAAGCCGTCGCGGCTTCGGCTCTCGTATCTGGTGCTTTCGCTGCAGGGCGTGTCTTGCGAACAGGGTCAGTTTCGCGCGCTCAATTCAGAAGCGCATTCGGTGACATGGCTGTGGGAGCCGTTACAGCAACAGTGCTTGATGTGTTGCTGGAAGGCATTGCCTGAGGGAAACGAGAGATCAGCCAGCCGCGCTGATTTTCCACCCCGCCACGATCCGCCCCGGCACGCCGTCGATGGCCTGTTCCGCATCCCGCGCCAGATCCAGCCTCTTGCGCAGCCTGGCCTGCGGCACGAGGAGGAAGATCGGCACCGTCGTCAGCCCGCGACCGGGCTTCGCGCGCGATGCCACCGCACGTCCCTTGCTGTTCAACCTCCCCTCGGCCACCAGCAGGCTGGGGCCCCGGCGGCGGTAGATGAAGCGCAGCCGCAGGCCCGTCCGGCGTTCCCATTCGCCAGGGGTGATGCGGCCACCGCGGGTGGATTTGCCCGCGGCCGGGGTGGGAATGGCCAGCCAGAAGCCTTGGCGCGACCGGATCAGCGGCCCGGTGTCATGCGCACCGACGATCACCGGGGCGTTGGACCAGACCAGTGCTGCGGCGTTCAGGCTCTCGCCGCCCTTGGGATAGGTGGCCAGCCGGATCGAGTTGCCGAGCCGGGTGCCAAGTCCCGCGCCGGTGATCTGGCCGCGCCACGCGGATTTCAGGCCCGCGCCCGCCTCGCGCATGGCACTGGTGACGGCCTTCTCGCCCGCACGGATTTCCGCCTGCATCAGGGCGGCGAGGTCAGGATCGATGGTAAGCTTCAGCTTCATCAGGTCACGCCGGGCGCAGGTCTAGGGTCCAGATCAGCCGCTCCCGGTCGCGCAGCGGCTCGCCCTGGATCACATGGCTGTCCGCGCCGATGACGATCACGTCGCCCGGGCGCGGGGCGGGCAGGTCGGCGACGCGCACATCCACCATCGTCGTGTCGCTGACGAATCGCCCCGCGCCGAAGTCGGTGACGCGATCCGGGGCGCGGCGGATGATGCGGATCGGGCGTTCCTCGGACGTCGTGGCTGAGATCCAGAGGGCCGGGGCCGCCATGGAGGCATGGGTGAAGATGCGGTCCATGGCGGCGGCAAAGACGGACATGGTTGGGCCCGTCAGTTCGACGTATGAAGGCGGATCGCCAGCCGCGGCCGCGTGTTGACCGGCAGGATCGAGGCCTCGGTCATCACGTCGATCCAGCGGCCCTTCTCGTCGAGATGCTGGCGGGCGTAGAGCGGCAGGCCGATGGTGTTGGCGGTTTCCAGGAGGTTTGCCGGGCCGCCATAGGTCGTGAAGGTGTCCATCGTGCCGAGCGGGAAGGCGATGCCCTCGTTCGCCGGGACCATCCGTTCGGTGGCCTTGGTGGAGAGGGTGACGGTGCCGGAATATTCCTCGAACAGAATCCCGCCAAAGGGGAAGTTGCGGCGCACATCCTCGCGCAGCGGCTGGGCGCCGGTCGAGGCGTAGAACTTGTAGGCTTCCTCGGTTTTGGGGTGCGCGATCAGCTTGTCGAAGAATTCCCGGCTAACCAGCGCATGGACGCTGGTCATGGCCTCGCCCAAGAGGTTGTCCTCAATGGCGCGAAGCACCTCGCGAACCTTGCCCTGAACGTTCGTGCCCGCGGTGCCGAGGACGAAGTCGACCGAGATCTGCGCCAGGCCGAATTCGGTGAAGTAGTTGTAGAGGGTGGTGCCCGCGCCATCCTTCACGATGCCGCGCAGCGCGTTCATCTCCATGTATTCCCGCGTCTGGGCATGCTTGCGGCGCATCAGCAGAAGCTTGCGGTTCATCACCTCGACGAGGGGATCGGCTGCGTCGAAGGCGCCCAGCGCGGGGGCGCCTTGGATGTCGGCGGGCAGGACCACGTCGTCATGCGGGATCCACGGCAGGGCAAAGCTGCGCATGGACCGGCCCTCGCGGGTACCGACGGTGGCGGGGCCGCCGAGGGGGACGGAGGGCAGGAGGCTCAGGACGCCCTCATATTGCTCGATGATGACCGAGCGCTGGCTAACCCCTTCGAAGCGGAAGAGGCCGATCTGGGCGAGGCGGGTGTAGAGGTTGGGCAGGATGTTGATGGCCTGCGTCATCTCGGCCAGCGAATAGCCGCCAGCGTCGAAGGGATTGCGGACGAGGGTCATGGGGGATGCTCCGGGGGAATGAGGGGATGGGCGCGGCCGGGTGGGCAGCGTCAGACGCCGTCGCGGGCGATGATGCCGACGGCGGCCAGCTGGGCGAGTTTCGCGGCGATCTTGGTGCCGTCATCGACGGTGGCGCCGTAGGCGAGGGCCGCGCGCGACACGATCGAGGGGCCGCGGACCAGCACAATGCCCGTGGCATCGGCCAGCGTGGCGTCGACGGCATAGAGCAGGACGGCCGCGGCGACTTGCGATCCGTCGGCCCCGGTCGCGGGCGAGAGGGTGTACTTGCCGCTTGCCGTGATTTTCCCGAGCACCGAGCCGACGGGATAGGGCATGCCCGCGAGGAGCGTCACCACCTCGCGGGTGTAGTTCGGGTTGACCTCGAATTTGAGGACGTCGCCCATGCTGGGCGGTTCCGTCAGGACGGGCATGGTTCAGTCTCCAGGATGTTGGGGGATGGGTGCGCCCAGAATGGGCGAGGCTGTCAGCGCGCGGTGGCGGCCGACTTCTTCGCGGCCGCGACGATGGGGCTTTCCTTCGCACCCGCGGCCGGGGCGGTGGCGATGATGCCCGCGGCGTCGCTGCGGGCGGCGAGATCGGCCAGGACCTTGGCGCGCAGGGCTTCGGGCTTCACGCCCTTGGCGACCGCATCGGCGGCATCAATCTGAATGCCAAGGCGCGCAGCCTGCGCGCAGACCTCCGCAACCTCCGCCGCCTCAGCGCGGATGGCTTCGGGCGATATCGCTGCCGCCTCCGACTGCGGCGGTGCGATTGCCGCGGGTGGGGCCGGTTCCGGCGGGGCGCTGGCCGCAGGCTGCGCATGATCTTCGGGGGCAGTGGTCATGATCGGGCCCTTTCTGTTTGTGTTGGATTTGAGGGTGGCTGTGCTGCGGGGTGCGGCGGCGAAAGCTCGGAAGGCGGTGACGGGATCGGCCACCTCGTCGGCAAGACCGGCGAAGACCGCCGCCTCGCCGCGGAAGACGGCGGCCTCGGTGCCCAGCGCCCGGCTTGTGTCGAGGCGTCGGCCGCGACCTTCGGCGACCGTTTCGGCGAAGAGCTGCCGCAGGTCTTCCAACTCGCCCGCGATCCGGGTGCGGATGGCCTCGGGCAGGGGCTGATAGGGGTTCGCATCGACCTTGCGGGCGCCTGCGTGGATCAGCGTCACTGCGATGCCCCTCTGATCGAGCGCCCCGCTCATGTCGCTGTGCATGGCCACGACACCGATGCTACCGACGGCGCCGGTGCGGGGCAGGATGATGCGGTCGGCCTGCGATGCCAGCGCATAGGCGGCCGAAAGGGCGTGATCGGCGACGAAGGCGTGCACGGGTTTGACCTGACGCGCGGCGCGGATGCGGTCGGCGAGATCAAAGGCCCCGGCCACCTCGCCGCCGAAGCTGTCGATGTCGAGGGCGATGCCCCGGACTGCCGGATCGGCCAGAGCTGCCTGCAACTGCGCCGCGATGCCCTCATAGGAGGTCAGCCCCGAGGATGGCCCGATCCAGGCCCCGCGATGGACCAGCGTGCCTGCGATCTCGATCACGGCAATCCCATCGACGACCGCGAAGGGCTGGCTTCCGTTCCGCGAATGGCCGCTGGTCAGGTCGTCGCCAAAGAGCGACGCCCGGGCGGGCAGGGTGGCTGCATCCTGCGCTTCGGCGGCAATATCCAGCCCCTCGATGCTGATGTCCTGCCCGGCGATGCGGGGCCCAAGCCCGGTCAGGAAGGCCAGCGCCTTGGCGGGATCGACCATCAGGGGCGTGTTGAAGACGCGCTGGGCGATCTGGGTGTGATGCATCATCCTTCCTCCGCGGGCCGGGGTTCCCGGTCCTCGCTATCGTCGTTCTCGCGCTGGTCCTCTTTGTTAGGGTCCGTTTCGCCGCCCTGATCCTCGCTGCCGCCACCGGCCGCCTGCGCCGGGGATCCCGGCCGTCGGAAGTCCAGGCCCAACTCCGCCTCGCGTTTGCGTTCCGCGGCGATTTCCCTGTCGACCTGCTCTGCGTCGTATCCCCGCTCCGCGATGGCCTGCGTGCGGGATTTCAGGCCCGCCTCGATCTGCAGGATCTCGGCCGCCGCATCCTTGGCCGGGTCGATCCAGTCCCACTTGGTGGGGAGCCAATCGCAGGCGAGGTATTGCCGCCGCTCCGTCGCATAGCCGGGCATGTCGATGGCACCCGCCAGCACGGCCATGTCCATCCACCGCGTCCAGACGGCACGGCAGAGCTGATAGACCATGACCGAATGCTGGAAGGCCGAGATGCGGCGGCGGAAGTCGACCAGTGCGATCCGGGTGTTCGAGAAGTTGCCCTTGGCGGTGTCACCGGTCAGGTACCCATAGGGCACGCCCAGCGCCGCGCCGATCTGCAACAGTGTCCGGTACTGGAAGGGTTCGTAGGTGGACCCGGAGTCCGGCGTCGAAGGGGTGGTGACATCCTCGCCGGGATCGAGCCGCACCACCTGGCCCGGTTCCACCTCGAGATCGTCCTCGGCCGGATCGAGGGCGGTTTCCGGGGCGGGGGAGGTGATGAACATCGCGAACATCGCCGCGGTCTTTTTCCGCTCGAGTTCCGCATCGTCATAAAGGTCGAGGGTGAACAGCTTCACCACGGCCGCGGCAAAGCGCGACACGCCGCGCAGCTGACCCGCCTCGACCGGGTCGAGGATGTGGATGACCTCGGACGCGGGCACGCGCACGGTTTCGCCCGCCAGCCCCGGATCGGTCATGTCGCCCGGATGGCGGCGCAGGAAGTGATAGGCGACACGCCGCCCGATGCCGTCGAACTCGATGCCCTGCCGGATCGACCCGGCACCCGGCAGGACGCGGGTCATGTCCTGGGGCAGCATTTCCGAGGGCAGCATCTGCAGTTGCATCGGCACGGTCAGCCCGTCGTCTGGCCGCCGCGTCCGGATGCGAAGGAAGACTTCGCCAGCGAGAAACACCTCGCGCGCGGCCCGACGCTGCAGGCCGAAGAAGTCGGTCAGCCCCTCGGCATCCGCCTCGTCGGTCCAGGCGAGCCAGAGCTTCTGCAGCTCCTCCTTCTTGCCGGGATCGGTGATCTTGGACGAGGGCTTGATCCCGTCGCCAACGACATGGTTCGCGAAGGCATCGACGGCGTTCGCGGCATAGCCGTTGTTCCGGACGAGCCAGCGCGCCCGGGCGGTGATGGTCTCGCCCGAGGCCGCGATCAGCGTGTTCACATGCGCCCGGGTGGCCCGGAACCCGCGCATCCGGCGATGGGATTGCGCCGCGTCAAACCCGCCGATGATGGAGCCAAGGCGCGCGCGGAAGGCGTCGAAGACCATGGTCAAAGCCCCTTCGTCGCGGAGGTGCCCCAGCGACGGCGGCGGGGCGTCGCAGAGGCGGTAGCGATGCGCCCTTCCAGATCCCGGATCGCCGTCGCCAGTTCTGCGTCCGATCCATAGGTCACGGTCTTGCCGTCATAGCTGACGCTGCGCAGCCCGGCGAAGCGGGCTTCCTGCAATGCGGTCAGCAGGGCCTGCATGCGTTCCAGGTCCATCAATCCCTCATGAAGTTCGGGGTATAGGCCCGCCGTTTCCGGCGTGGCGTGGTCAGGGTTCCGGCCTTGGGCTGGGCCGGGTCGTTTGTGGTTTCGGCCGCCACGGCCGCGAGCATGCGCGTTTCCACGCCCGCCTGGGCCTCGAGCCGCCGCCAGGTGGCCTCGTCCCATCGGTCGGCGCCGAGGATCCATGCCGCGGCGCGGGCATAGACCCGGCAGTCCAGCGCCTCGTTCCGTTCACGCATCTTCTGCCATTCCTGATGCGCATAGCCGCGCTTGTTGCGGATGGTGACCAGCTGTTCGGCCACCAGCTGCTTCAGCCATTCGGTGTCGGCCCAGCCGGGAAGGTGGATGGTGCCGGGGGCGTCGAGCATCCCGGTGGCGCGGTCCTCATCCGACGGGCGTTCGATCCGCAGGAACCGGTAGGTCTCCGCCTTGAACGTCGCCGTGGCCACCGACCAGAGTCGGGCCCCGCGGCGGAGGCGTTTGCCACCGATGGCCGCATCGACGAAGGTCGGGCCAGAAACGGGGGCCGAACGGTTGAAGCCCTCAAGCCCCTTCAGGGGTGCCACCTGTTCAAAGCCGACCTTGCGCGACCAGGCATAGACCGCCGCGGCCTCGTAGCCGGTGTCGATGCCAAGCCGGGCCACCGTCATGAAGGCGCCGTTGGCGTGCTGCCACGTCCGGCCGAGGAGGGCGGTCAACTTGTCCCAGGCGGCTGGATCGTCAGGTCCGCCCGGGATGACGATGTGATCGACGAGCCAGCTTTCCAGACCCCGGCCCCAGGCCCAGATATCGACTTCTATCCGGTCCCTCTGCACGTCGGCACCGGCCGTCAGGAACAACCCGGCCAGCGGCACCGTGCCCGGCTTCCACGCCTCGCGCCGATCTGCCAGCCTCTGCCATTCCGGCGCGTCGCCGCTTTCGACCCATGTCTCACCCAGAAGCGTGTTGCGCGCGGCCCGCAGCGTCTCGTCCGACCCTTGGGCCGCCAGCCATTCCCGCGCGACGTCGGACCAGCTTTTCCACCCTAAGGGCGAATAGAGCGCCGAGAGGTGGAAGCCGATGGCCTTCGGATCCTTGGAAACCGCGGTAGCCCGCCATTCGCCCTTGGCCAGCATTTCGGTCTTGTGGTGTTCGGCGATGGGCCGTTCGCAACCCTCGCAATGATAGGCGGCGGTTTCCGGCTTCCCCTTCGCCCAGCGCAGGCGGTCGAACTGCAGCCACTGCATCGCTCCGCAATGCGGGCAGGGCACGAAGTACCGACGCTGGTCGGAAGCCTCGAACTCCCGCTCGATCCGGCTCAGCCCCCGGATCGTCGGCGTCGAGACCATGAACACCTTGCGCCGGTGCGAGAAGGTCGTGGTCCGGGCTTCGGCCAGCGTGACCGGGTCGCCTTCCTCGTCGGCCGAGGCGGGATAGGCGTCGACCTCGTCGAGGAAGACATAACGCGCGGGCATCGACCGCAGGCCGGTGGCGCTGTTCGCGCCGGTCAGCACCAGGATGCCGCCAGGGAATTCCTTCGACAGCATCGAATTCCCTGCATCCCGCGACCGTGCCGGGTTCACCCGCTCGCGCAGGGCCGGGCTGTCTGCGATCAGGGGGTCCAATCGGCCCCGCGAGGTGCGTTTCGCCAGTTCCAGGCTTGGCAGCACGGCGAGCATCGGCCCCGGCGCGTGATGGATGACGAAGCCGATCCAGTTGTTGCCCGCCTCGGTCGCGCCCACCTGCGCGGCTTTCATGAAGGTGATGCGCTGGGCGGGATGGCCGGGCGAGAGCGCATCCATGATCTCGCGCAGATAGGGCGCGCGGGCGGTGCGGTAGCGCCCCGGCTCGGCGGCGCCGCGCGACGACAGCCAGCGATGCTGATCCGCCCATTCCGACACCGTCAGGTTCGGGTCTGGCCGCATCCCCTGTCGCCAGACCCGCAGCAGGTCTTCAGCGCCGTCGAAGCCGAGGTCGAGGTCGGCCGTCAGATCGTTGTCGTCATCCGAGGGAAACTCGGAGGTCGGCAAGGGCGTCGAGCTGTTCGCGGACATGGGCTTCCAGCACCCTCTGCATGATCGCGGTCTCGATCGTCACCGATGCCCCGGATTGCCGTTCCACCTCCGCCATGATCTGCGCCGCCATCAGC
>JBKBRG010000023.1:2643-13400 GCA_046292325.1 Tabrizicola sp. | reverse complement strand
GGCGCGCAAGTTGCAGCAGACCCTCGTGCGCGACCGGGTGCGGGACTATGGCTGGGCCAGGGTCTCGCTGATGCTGCGCAATTCGGGCCGGGTCGGTGGCGATCTGGTCGGCAGCTTCCGGGTCGACGACAACCGGGTGGCGGCCTACTCGATCGACGTCTCGGGCCATGGCGTCGCCTCGGCGATGATGACGGCGCGGCTGGCGGGGTTCCTGACCGGCTCGTCGCCGGAACAGAACCTCGCCTTCCAGAAGGGGCCGCGGGGGACGCATGTCCTGCTGCCCCCCGAGGCCGTGGCGCAGCGGTTCAACCGGCTGATGCTGGAAGAGATCCAGGCCGAACAATACTTCACCATGGTCTTCGCCGTCGCCGACCGCGCGGCACGGCAGATCAGCCTCGTGCAGGCCGGCCATCCGCATCCGATGATGATCCGCGCGTCGGGCCAGGTGGAACGGCTTGGCCGTGGCGGCCTGCCGATCGGCCTTGTCGCCGATGCAAGCTATGACTGGCAGGACATCCCCTTTGCCCCCGGCGACCGGCTGGTGCTGGTCTCGGACGGGATCACCGAATGCCCGCTGTCCAAGGGCGGCGATTTTGGCGAGGACGGCTTGGCCGCAAGCCTGCGCGCCTCGGCCCGCCTGTCGGGGTCCGACCTGCTCGAGGCGCTGGTCTGGGATCTCGTCCGCCAGTCGGGCAGCGAAAGCCTTGCCGACGATGTCTCGGCCGTCGTGCTGGACCTAGGCTAGCGACCGCGCCAGCATCGCCCGGTCGCCCGGATTGCCCAGCCGAAGAAGCGCCTCTTCGACCGGCAGCCAGATCGCGGTGTGGCCGGGTTCGGACGGCGGGCCGAGACGGCGGACGGGATGCGCCAGATAGACGGTGCAGACCTTCTCCGCCCAGAGATCGTATTCCGGCATGTAGGTGAAGCGCCGGAACGTGCCCAGGTGGCGCCGCACCGCGACCTTCCAGCCGGTCTCCTCGAACACCTCGCGGTGCAAGGCGGCGATCGGCTGTTCGCCCCGGTCGATCCCGCCACCGGGCAGCTGGAACTCCGGCACCGGCGCGGCCTGATGCGTGGCCAGGACATGATCGCCTCGCAGCAGCACCGCATAGACCCCGGGCCGCCGCCGGTAGCTTTGCCCCGGCTTCACCGGCTCGCCGTAGCGTCGGATCATGTCGCCCCCTTGGACCTTCGGTTGCCCTGCCTATATAGGCGCGGTATGCCAGCAACGGCAGCAACAGGAAATCCCCATGACCATCGGTTCGCAGATCGCCTGGGACGATACCGTCCTGCCCTTCCAGCTCGACGCCTCGGGCATCCGCGGCCGCGTGGCGCGGCTTGACGGCGTGCTGGACCAGGTCCTCAAGCAGCACGCCTATCCGTCCGTCATCGAGGCGCTGGTGGCCGAGACCGCGCTTCTGACCGCGCTGATCGGCCAGACGATCAAGCTGCGCTGGAAGCTGTCGCTTCAGGTCCGCGGCACGGGGCCTGCCCGCCTGATCGCCACCGACTACTACGGGCCCTCGGCCGAAGGGGAGCCCGCCCGCATCCGCGCCTATGCCAGCTATGACGCCGACCGGCTGGATCCCACCGCCGACCCGTTCAGCCAGATCGGCGAGGGCTACTTCGCCGTGATGCTGGACCAGGGCGAGGGGATGCTGCCCTACCAGGGCTTCACACCGATCGCCGGCGGCAGCCTGTCGGCCTGCGCCGAAACCTATTTCGCCCAGTCCGAACAGATCCCGACCCGCTTCCAGCTCGCCTATGCCGAAAGCGCCGAGCCCGGCCGGCCGCTTCACTGGCGCGCGGGTGGCATCATGCTGCAACACATGCCGCAGACCGGCGGGGTCGCGGCCGGGCAGGGCTCGGGCGAGGGCGGGCTCCTGACCCATGCCGACATCCTGGCCGGCGCCGAATCCGAGGACTGGAACCGCGCCAACCTTCTGCTCGACACGGTCGAGACGCTGGAAATGATCGGCCCCTCGGTGCCACCCACCGACCTGCTGTTGCGCCTGTTCCACGAGGAAGGCCCGCGCGTCTTCGATGCCCAGCCGGTGCGCTTCGGCTGCTCGTGCAGCGAAGAGAAGGTGCGCAATACCATGTCGATCTACAGCCAGAAGGACATCGCGACGATGACCACCGAGGCCGGGGTCGTCACCGCCGACTGCCAGTTCTGCGGCGCGCATTACGAAATGGACCCCAGGACGCTCGGCTTCGAGGCGGTCAAGCCGGAATGACCGACCCCGAGGACGCCCTGCGCGCGGCGCTTGCCCGGCCCGCGGGGCCGTCGTCGGATTTCGACCTGAACCCGGGGATCCGCCCCGCCACCGACAAGCCCCTGCGTCCGGCTGCCGTGCTGGTTCCGGTCTGGCTGCGTCCCGAAGGCGCGGCCGTGATCCTGACCAAGCGATCCTCGCGGCTGAAGCATCACCCCGGCCAGATCGCCTTTCCGGGCGGCAAGGTCGATCCGGCCGATGCCAGCCCCGAGGCCGCCGCCCTGCGCGAGACGCAGGAAGAGATCGGCCTTCCCCCCGCGCGGGTCGAGATCATCGGCGCCCTGCCGGTCCATGAAACCGTGACCGGCTTTGCCGTCACCCCCTTCGTCGGCCTGATCCGCGGCACCTTCGACCCGGTCCCCGAGGCGGGCGAGGTCGCAGAGGTCTTTACCGTCCCGCTCGCCCATGTCCTGACCCCCGCCCGCTTTGCCATCGAGCGCCGCCGCTGGATGGGCACCTGGCGCCGCTACTATGCCGTGCCCTACGGCCCCTATTACATCTGGGGCGCCACCGCGCGTATCCTGCGGGGATTGGCGGACCGGGTAGGGCAATGAGGATCGCAGGCGACTGGCTGGACCATCCGGGCACGCAGGCCCTGATGCGGGCGCTGGAAGGCGCGGGGCACAAGGCGCTGTTCGTCGGCGGCTGCGTGCGCAACGCGCTTCTGCGCGAGCCGGTGACCGACGTGGACATCTCGACCGACGCCCCCCCAGAGACCGTCTCCGATCTTGCCGGCAAGGCCGGTTTCAGACCCGTGCCCACCGGCATCGACCACGGCACCGTCACCGTGATCGCCGGGGGCAAGCCGCATGAGGTCACCACCTTCCGCCGCGACGTGGAGACCGATGGTCGCCGTGCCGTGGTGGCCTTCTCGGACAGGATCGAGGACGACGCCCGGCGCCGCGACTTCACGATGAACGCGCTTTACGCCGACCGCCACGGCACCGTCATCGACCCGCTGAACGGCCTGCCCGACCTTCTTGCCCGCCGGGTCCGCTTTGTCGGCGATCCCGAAACCCGCATCGGCGAGGACTACCTGCGCATCCTGCGCTTCTTCCGGTTCCATGCCGGCTATGGCGACCCCGCGGGCGGGATCGATGCCGAGGGCCTTGCCGCCTGCGCCGCGCGGGCAGAGGGACTCGACGGCATCTCGCGCGAGCGCATCACCGCCGAACTGCGCAAGCTCCTCTCGGCCCGCGACCCCGCCCCCGCCGTTGCCGCCATGGCGCAAGCCGGCGTTCTCGCACGGGTCCTGCCCGGTGCCGACCCGCGCGCCCTTGGCCCGCTCGTCCACCTCGACGCTGGCGAAGCGCCCCGCTGGCTGCGTCGGCTTGCTGTCCTGGGCGGCGAGACCGGCCAGCTTCGCCTGTCGAAGGCAGAGAAGCGGGATCTTGCGGCCCTGCGCGTCGCCATGGGCTCTCTGGATCCGCCCGCCGCACTTGGCTGGCGGCTGGGCGAACCGCTGGCCAGCGATGCCGTCCTTGCCCGGGCCGCCACCTTCGGCAGTCCCCCGCCGCCAGACTGGCAGGCGCAGGTCCGGCGCGGCGCCGACGCCAGCTTTCCCGTCACCGCCGCCGACCTGATGCCCGCCCTGCAGGGCGAGGCCCTGGGCGCGCGGCTGAAGGATCTGGAAGCGCGCTGGCTTGCCTCGGACCTCAGCCTGTCCCGCGAGGATCTGCTGAAAGGGGCGTGACAATCCGCCGCGATTCGGGTAGGCAGGCCGCAGACCGGAACGGAGACACGCATGGAACACGGGATCTCGCACCAGCTCGCCTGAGTTGACTGATCCCGTCGTGGCGGTCGCTCGCAGCCCCGCCTTCGCCCATCGCCGCCTTCCTTCAGGGTCTCTCCGCCATGTTCCGTTTTCTTGAGAATCTCGTCGATCCCTATCAGCCCTATGCTGAACAGGACGACCCGCCCCGCAAGCTGTGGCCCTTCCTGAAGGACTACATCCGCCCCTTCAGGGGGATCTTTGCGATCACCGCCCTCTTCTCGGTCGGCAATGCCGTGCTGGATGTCGGCATGATCTGGTATCTGAGCCGCCTTGTGGACCTGATGGCGGGCCAGACGCCCCAGGCCTTCCTGGAAAACCACTGGACCGAGGTCCTGATCGCCGCCTTGGTGATCCTCGTCGTCCGGCCCCTGGTGGCGGGCGGATCGGTGGGCCTTCTGCACAACACGATCCTCACGAACTTCGGCACGATGATGCGCTGGCGGGCGCACCGGCATGTCCTGCGCCAGCCCGTCGGCTGGTTCGAAAGCGACTTCGCCGGCCGCATCGCCAACCGGATCATGCAGGCCCCTCCGGCGGCCGGGGACGCGGTGTTCCAGGTCTTCGACATGGCCGCCTTCGCCGCCGCGACCTTCCTGGGCGCGCTTCTCATGCTGGCCAACTCGGACCCGCGCCTGATGGTGCCGCTTCTCCTCTGGCTGGTGGCCTACCTTGCCCTGATGCGCTGGACGATCCGCCGCGCGGGTCCGGCCGCGACGGCCTCGTCCGACGCGCGGTCGGCGGTCACCGGCCGCGTCGTGGACAGCTACACCAACATCCACTCGGTCAAGCTCTTCGCCCACCAGTCCAGCGAAGAGAACTACGCCAGGGAGGCCATCGAACACGCCCGCACCGCCTTCCAGAAGGAAATGCGGATCGTGACCAAGATGGACGTGACCCTGACCTTCATCAACGGACTGATGATCGTCGGGGTCTCTGCGCTGGCGATGTGGCTCTGGGCCAATGACCTTGCCACCGTCGGGGTGGTGGCCGGGGCCGTGGCGCTGGTCCTGCGCCTGCATTCGATGACCTACTGGATCATGTGGGCCTCGACCCAGCTTGTCCAGAACCTCGGCACGCTGGCCGAAGGGATGGAGACGATCGCCCAGCCCGTGACGCTGGTGGACAAGCCCGGCGCGAAGCCTCTGGATTTCCGCGAGGGGCTTCTGGAACTGAAGAACGTCTCGCACCACTACGGCCGCGGCTTCGGGGGGCTGAAGAACGTCAGCCTGACCATCCGCCCGGGCGAGAAGATCGGCGTCGTCGGCCGCTCCGGCGCGGGGAAATCCACGCTGGTCAAGCTGATCCTGCGCTTCTACGACACCGAAAGCGGGGCCATCCTGATCGACGGCCAGAACATCGCCGATGTCACGCAGGAATCCTTGCGCCAGAAGATCGGCATGGTCCAGCAGGATAGCTCGCTCCTCCACCGCTCGGTCCGCGACAACATCCTTTACGGTCGCCCCGACGCGACGGAGGCCGAGATGATCGCGGCGGCGAAGAAGGCCGAGGCGCATGACTTCATCCTGACGCTCGAGGACCCGCAGGGCCGCAAGGGCTATGATGCCCATGTCGGCGAACGCGGGGTAAAGCTGTCGGGCGGCCAGCGCCAGCGCGTCGCCATCGCCCGGGTGATCCTGAAGGACGCGCCGATCCTGATCCTGGACGAGGCGACCAGCGCCCTGGACTCCGAGGCCGAAGCCGCGATCCAGGGCGCGCTTTACGGCGTGATGGAGGGGAAAACGGTGATCGCCATCGCGCACCGGCTGTCCACCATCGCCGCGATGGACCGGATCGTGGTGCTGGAGGACGGCGAAGTGGTCGAGGACGGCCCCCATGCCGAGCTGCTGCGCAAGGGCGGCCTCTACGCCCGCTTCTGGGCGCGGCAGTCGGGCGGCTTCATCGGGCTGGATGAGGAAGCGGCCGAGTAGGCCCCGAGCCCGGGAATTCTTGCCGAAGATTCCCGGGCTGCCGGGGAACCCTGCCCCCGTCCCGGTGTTGCCCCTTGCTTCGCCCCGAGGACCGGCCTACCTACCCCTCATGAGCGCGCTGCAAAGCCTCGGCTCCCTCATCGACGCCTTCCGCCCCGCCGACGGCCCCCCGCCGCAACGGCTGGGCGCATTCATGCGCTGGTCGCTGGCCGGAAGCTGGCCCATGCTGGTCGTCGCCGGGCTCCTGTCGTCCCTCGCCGGCGTGACCGAGGTCGTCTCTGCCCTCATCCTCGGCTGGGTGATCGACGCCGCCGTGAACTCCGGCCCGACCGGCTTCTTCGCCGCGCACTGGAGCCTCGTCGCCTGGTTCCTCGCCTTCTACCTGATCCTGCGCCCCCTGGCCTTTGCCCTGTCCTCGGCCAGCAACAGCATCATCATCGGCCCGAACGTGATGCCCCTGGTCCTCTCGCGGCTGCACCGCTGGACGCTGGGCCAGGCGGTCACCTTCTTCGACAACGACTTCGCCGGCCGCATCGCGCAGAAACAGATGCAGGCCGCCCGTGCCGTGACCGACGTGGCGACCGAAGTCATCAACACCGTCTGCTTTGCGCTTGCCTCGGTCATCGGTTCGGTCGCCTTCCTGATCGCCGTGGACTGGAAGGCCGCCGTCGCGCTGGCCGTCTGGCTGGTGGCCTACATCTTCCTGATCCGCTTCTTCCTGCCGCTGATCCGCGTCAACTCTGCCGCCCGCGCCTCGTCCCGCGCCATGGTCTCGGGCCAGGTCGTCGACACGATCACCAACATCAAGACCGTCAAGCTCTTTGCCCACGCCGCCTTCGAGGACCGCGTCGCCATCGACGCGATGGAGGTGTTCCGCGAACGCTCCCTCGAATTCGGCGTCATCTCCACCTGGTTCCGCTTTGCCCTGATGCTCTTGGCCGGGGTGCTGCCCGTCCTTCTGATCGGCGGCACGGTCCTTCTGTGGCAACAGGGGGCGGCCAGCGCGGGCGACATCGCCGCCGCCGGGGCCATCGCGCTGCGCATCGCCCAGATGTCGGGCTGGGTCAGCTTTACCCTGATGTCGATCTACACGAGCGTGGGCGAGGTCGAGGACGGCATGCGCACCCTCTCGGTTCCCCACAGTCTCTCCGATGCCGAGGACGCCGAAACGCTGCCCCGCATCAGGGGCGAGATCCGCTTCGAGAACGTCACCTTCGCCTACGGCCGCGAACGGGGTGGCGTCCGTGACATCGACCTGACCATCCGCGCCGGCGAGAAACTGGGCATCGTGGGCGCATCGGGGGCGGGCAAGTCCTCGCTCGTCTCGCTGCTGCTGCGGCTTTACGACCCCGAACAGGGCCGAATCACCGTGGACGGCTTCGACCTGCGCAAGGTCACCCAGGAAAGCCTGCGCCGCCAGATCGGCATGGTCACGCAGGAAACCGCGATGTTCAACCGGTCGGCCCGCGACAACATCGCCTACGGCCGCCCCGAGGCCACCGAGGCCGAGATCATCGCCGCCGCCAGGGCTGCCGAGGCGCACGAGTTCATCGCCGGCATGATCGACCACCAGGGCCGCAGGGGCTATGACGCCTTTCTCGGCGAACGCGGGGTGAAACTCTCGGGTGGGCAGCGTCAGCGCATCGCTCTGGCCCGCGCCTTCCTGAAGGACGCGCCGATCCTGGTGCTGGACGAGGCGACCTCGGCGCTCGACAGCGAAGTCGAAGCCTCGATCCAGGCGGCGCTGGGCCGCGTGATGGAAGGAAAGACCGTGCTGGCCATCGCGCACCGCCTGTCCACCATCGCGGCGATGGACCGGATCATCGTCCTCGACCGTGGCCGGATCGTCGAGACCGGCAGCCATGATGAACTGCTGGCGAAGGACGGGCTTTACGCGCGCTACTGGAAACGGCAATCAGGCGGCTTCATCGGCACCGAAGACGAACAGGCGGAAGCGGCAGAGTGATCGTCACCATCGAACGGCTGGGGCATCTCGGGCATGGCATCGCCCGCGACCAGAACTCGGGCCCCCTCTATGTGCCCGGCGCACTTCCCGGCGAAGTGGTCGAGGGCACCCCCGAGGGCGACCGCCTGCTGGACCCGAAGATCGTCACGCCCTCGGTCAACCGGGTCAAACCCCCGTGCCGCCACGCCCGCGCCTGCGGCGGCTGCCAGTTGCAGCACGCCTCGGATGCCTTCGTCGCCCGGTGGAAGCAGGATGTCGTCGCCAGCGCCCTCGCCGGGCAAGGCCTGACCGCCGATTTCCTGCCCCTCGTCACCTCGCCGGCCCGCAGCCGCCGCCGTGCAACGCTGTCCGCCCGCCGCACCAGGGGGGGCGTGCTGATCGGCTTTCACGCCCGCGCCTCGGAGACGATCGTCGAGACCCCGGACTGCCAGCTGCTGCACCCCGGCATCCTCGCGGCCTTCCCCGGCCTGCAAGCCCTCGTGATGGCGGGCGGGTCGCGCACGACCGAGCTTTCGCTGCAAGTCACCCTCACCCGCGGCGGCCCCGATGTCGTCGTCACCGGCGGCAAGCCGCTGGACGCCGCCCTGCGCATGGACCTGGCCCGCCTGGTCGAGGCGCATGGCTTCTCGCGCCTGACCTGGGACGGCGAGACGGTGGCGCTGCGCGACCGCCCGGCGCTGCCCCTGGGAACGGCGGCCGTCGTTCCCCCGCCCGGCGCCTTCCTTCAGGCCACCGCCGAAGGCGAGGCCGCGCTTCTGGCTGCGGTGCGGCAGGCGCTCGGCCCGCAGAAGCGCGTGGTCGATCTGTTCAGCGGCGTCGGAACCTTCACCCTGCCGCTGGCCACCGACATGGAGGTGCATGCCGTCGAGGGCGACGCGGCAATGACCCGGGTGCTCGACCTCGCCGCCCGCAACACGCCGGATCTGCACCGGATCTCGGTGGAGACGCGGGACCTGTTCCGCCGCCCTCTGGAACCCGACGAGCTCCGCGGCTTTACCGGCGCCGTGATCGACCCCCCGCGCGCCGGGGCCGAGGCGCAGAGCGACCGGCTGGCACGATCGGAGATCCCGGTGATCGCGGCGGTCTCCTGCAACCCTGTCACCTTCGCGCGGGACGCCAGGGCCCTCACCGCCAAAGGCTACCGGCTCGACTGGATCCGGGTCATCGACCAGTTCCGCTGGTCCACCCATGTCGAGCTTGTCGCCCGCCTTTCCCGCCCCTGACACATCCGTGAAACCCCGCACCGCTCGCCGCACTAGGCAAATGGGCCGTTTTCCGCTATCCATCGGAAAAAAAGACAGGCGGGCAAGGACATGCGTATTCTCGGTTGGCTGGCGATCCTCGTGGCGGTGATCGGCCTTTCAGGCTGCGGCTCGAAGTTCCGCCGCTACAACGGCCCCGAAGTCACCCAGATCCAGGTCCACAAGGCCGACCGGCGCATGTATCTTCTGCACAACGACAAGGTGCTGAAGGCCTACGACATCGCTCTCGGCTTCGCGCCCGAAGGCCACAAGCAGTTCGAGGGCGACGGCAAGACGCCGGAAGGCGCCTACACGATCAGCCACAAGAACCCGAACTCGCGTTTCCACCTTTCGCTGCGCATCGACTATCCGAACGCCAACGACATCGCCTTCGCCGAGGCACAGGGCAAGCAACCCGGCGGCGACATCTTCATCCACGGCGGGCCGAACGGGCCGGTTTCGCGGCGCGACTGGACCGAGGGTTGCGTCGCGCTGACCGACAGGGAGATCGAGGTCGTCTATTCGATGGTGAAGCCCGGAACGCCGATCTACATCCTGCCCTGAACGCGAACGGGGGCCCGAAGGCCCCCGCACGACAGGCACATCGGCCGGGCTCAGGCCCCGGTCAGCATCGTCCACCAGATCTTGCCACCCGGCTCCTGGAACCAGGCAAAGCCCAGCCGCGTCGCCAGCGGGTCCATGATGATCATCCGGGTATCGGGCTGCGCCATCCACGACGACAGGGTCTCGAGCTCGGTCTCGTAGGTCTCCGAGATGTTCTCGCCCAACAGCCGGCCGGTGAACCCGCTGCGCTGCGCCCGCACCAGGGGCGAGGAGCCGTCGGACCCGAAATGCCAGGGCCGGTTCTGCACCGACATGTCGCGCGAATGCGTCTCGGCCGCGGCGTTCAGGCTGGCATCGAAGGCCACCGGTTGCAGCGACTTGGCCGCGCGCAGGGTGTTCATCGCGTCGAGGAACCGGAACGACACCTCGCGCGGATCGCCGATCCGGTAGACCTTTGGCAAGGGCTTGCCATCCGCCCCCAGCTGGGGCGCGCTCGAGGTTCCGCAGGCCGCCAGCGTCACGCCGGCGCCGGCAAGCAGGAAGATACGTCTGTTCATTCGGTCCACCAGATCAGGGCCGCCCCGGGGGCAGCCGTTCGGCTCTCCTTAGCGGAAGCGCGCGGCAGGTTCAAACGGGCTTCTTGCCGATCGGCAGGATGCTGACGGGTGTTTGATTTGCGGCCCGCTCACGAAGTCGCTATATGGCCGTCAAGAACAGCCTTTACGGAGTATCAGCCATGGCAAACGGCAAGATCAGCCGCCGCGCGGTTCTGGGCGGTGCAGCGGGCGTGGCCGGTCTGGCGGCCTTCCCCGCGCTGGCGCAGGACGGAACCACCGAATTCCTGCAACCGGCCACGGCCACCCGCCACAACATCTCCAGCTTCCGAATCCTGCAATGGCAGGACTATTTCGACAACCTGCGCAACGGCGCAATTCTGGCCGATACCACCTCGCGGGCGCTGCACTTCTGGTCGGAGGACCAGTCGATCTACCGGCTCTACCCGACCTC
>JBKBRG010000023.1:0-2633 GCA_046292325.1 Tabrizicola sp. | reverse complement strand
CTGACCCGCCGCGGCTTCACCACCGTCATCCAGAAGGTCGTCAACCCGACCTGGCGCCCGACCGCCTCGATGAAGCAGCGCAACCCCGACTGGCCCGACGTGGTCGAGGGTGGGGCGCCGGACAATCCGCTTGGCACCCGTGCGCTTTATCTGGGCTGGCCGGCCTACCGGATCCATGGCACGCATGACACCCGCAAGATCGGCCGCCGGTCCTCGAACGGCTGCATCGGGCTTTACAACGAACATATCGAGGAACTGTTCGAGCTGGCCAAGGTCGGCACGCAGGTCCGCCTGATCTGATCGCGCCCGACCGGGCCGGAAACGGACCGCGCGGCAGCAATGCTGCGCGGTCTTTGCGTTTTCAGGCCTGACGGCACCAGGCGGGCAGCGTCGTGTCGATCCGGCCCGTGCAGGCGGCCTCGACGCACCGCGCCAGACTGGCAAAGTGAAAGCCCCTTTCCACGGCCGGGGGGCCGTAATGCGCGTATTTGCCGGAATTGGTGGCGATGTTGCGCACCGATTTCGGCACCACGGGTTCAGCGATGAAGCACCAGCAGGTGTCGTTCAGCACCTCGCCGCCGAAGGCAGTGATCCTGTCGATCAGACCCGCCGCGCGAGCCTGATCGTGGACATCGCGCCCGCAGGTCACGATCAGACGGACGCCTTCCGCCTTCTGCCGCCCTTCGCAAAGTCGGGCAAGGGCCGCTATTTCGGTCAGCGACAGATGCGGATTGCCCAGCGCCACCAGATCGACATCCGGCGTCCGCGCGAGGTTCAGCTCTGACCAGGTCTCGGCCAGATCCTGCACCGAGACCTGCACATGGCGCACCTCGTCGCCCAGCGCCGCCTCCGCAGTGCCGGCTTCGGGCGTGATGCCAAGGATGTGGAACATCGGCGCCGCCGAGGTGGTGGCGAAGGCCGCGCCGAATGCCTTCAGGTCGTCGATTCCGACCTCCTGGCCCTCAAGCCCGCAGATCAGCGGTATCTCGTTCGTGGCGATCTTGCCGACGTGATAGCCAAGCAGCGGGAAGAACAGATCGTCCAGGTCCCTCAGCCGCGGCAGGTCGAGGCGGATCGTGGCCCGGCGCCCCTTGTCCAGATAGCACCCGGCCGCCGGGGCGCGGCCGGTCAGGGCGACCAGAACATCCAGATAATCCGGATACTTCAGCGTCCGCGCCCCCAGAACCGAATTGGCGAACATCACCGCGTTGGACTCGCCCCAGGCAATGTTCTGTCCGGCCCTGGGCTTCGGCTCAAGCAGATAGGGCGCGCAGGTGCAGGTCGGCCTTGCGCCCATCTCGACATAGGCATCGACCAGCGCGTCCGAGCCTTCGCCCACCGCCCTTGGCACGCCTTGCGCCCGCCATTGCCGCCGGTCGACGCAGATCGCGTTCATCGTCGTCGGCACCCGGACCCGTGCGCCCAGGTCGCACAGCCTGCGGGCAAATTTCAGACCCGCAGGCCCCTGGGAGAAGACGCCGTCCAGATGCGCCATGTCCACGTCGACCAGTTCGGTCGCGCCCTCGATCCGCGCGGCTTGCAGGACGATCCGCATCGCCGTCCGTGCGGCCTCGCCGAACTCTCCGGCCAGAAAGCGGCGGTCAAGCGCGCTCAGCCGGAAATCGGCCGGATCGGGCCGGGGCAGGACAAAGTCTGCGGGCAGGTCGATCGGCCCCGCGACGGGCCAGAGCGTGTCGCCCTCGATCCGCGCGTGGCTGACCCCGGACAGCGCCGCGAAACCGGCCTCGTCCAGTTGCAGCACCGGAATGGCGCGCTGGAACAGTTCTGCGGCGATCAGCACGCCCAGGGTCAGGATCGTCTCCTTGTGCCGGAAGACCAGTGCCGCGGGCGCATGGCCGTTCATCAGCAACTCGAAGATCACCAGACTGCCCGAGCAGGACCCCCGACCGCTGGGAATGGCCAGGACCTTCCCCGCGACCGATTGACCGCAAAGCGGGTGGTGGACGTCGATGATCCTTCCCGAGGCGGCATCGACCCCGCCCATGAAGCTGAGGCCGATGTCCGCATGCAGGACCGGCCCGCTTGCCCGCCCCGCGATCAGCGCCTTCCCGCCCGGCATCGACGCAGCCCCCTCCGCTTCGTGGTTCGGGGCAGGCTAGCACACGGGATCCGAAAACGTTGCGGCCACCTGGACGAGGTCTGACGGCCTTCTGAAAAACCGGGACAGCTTTTCTGCCCACCCTGGACAGATCACCCCTTCCGGGGCAGCCAGCCGCCCAGGTTTTCCTCGATCACCGCCACCAGGGCCTCGATATGGGCCGCGTCGTCGTTCAGGCAGGGGATGTAGGTGAAGACCTCGCCGCCGGCATGTTCGAAGGCTTCCCGGATCTCGCCGTTGATCTCTTCCAGGGTCTCGATGCAGTCGGCACTGAAGGCAGGCGCCAGCACCGCGATCCGCTTCTTTCCCTGTTTCGCAAGGTCCGCCACATGCTCGACCGTATAGGGCCGCAGCCATTCCTCGCGTCCGAAGACCGACTGGAAGGTCGTGTCGATCGACCCCTTTTCCCACCCCAGTCTTTCCCGCAGCAGTCGGGTCGTCTTGGCGCACTGGCAATGGTAGGGGTCGCCCTCCATCAGATAGCGCTTCGGCATCCCGTGGTAGCTGGCCACCA
>JBKBRG010000022.1:0-13830 GCA_046292325.1 Tabrizicola sp. | reverse complement strand
GGTCGGGCGTCCCCGAGCCGTAGAAATGCGTCGGCCCCGACGCCGGATACTGCATGTCGCAGCCGAATACCGCGATGACCTCCGGCTTCAGTGCGTGCAATGCCCAGTAAGCGGCTGTGAACGCCATTGTTGCGCCGGCGTAAACAAATCCGCCATAGGCATTCTGCGCTGGCACGAACTCTGCTTCGGTCACGATGCGCTGGCCCGGTCCCGCCACCGCCCGCCGCTCTGCCGGAAAGTCGTAAGGATGGATCGCCACATCCCAGTCCGCCCGGATCCGCCAGGCGTTGTTGATCGCCAGCACCAGGTCGAACGGCTCGCGCGGCCAGCGCGCCGCCTCTGCCGCCATGGGCGCCGAGCCCAGCATCAGTATCCGCATGATCGACCCTCGCGCGCTTTGAGCGCTGAACCTAGCGCGATGCGGAGGCGCGGCGAGGGGTGCTAAAGCGAAAAACTGGTTCCGCAGCCGCAGCTGGACTTGGCGTTGGGATTTTGCACCACGAAGCGCGCACCGATCAGCTCGTCGGTAAAGTCGATCACGGCGTTCGCAAGGAAGGGCAGGCTGACCTGGTCCACCAGCACGCGCTGTCCGTCCTTTTCCAGCACCAGGTCGTCTTCGGCGGGCTCGTCCAGGGTGATCGAATACTGGAACCCCGAACAGCCGCCGCCATCCACCGCCACGCGCAGGGGGCGTGCCTCGCCCGTGGCCGCGGCGATCTCGGCCAGCCGGGCAAAGGCCCGGTCGGTCACCCTAGGGGGAAGCGTGAGTTCCATGGCTGTTCCCGTATCCATCGGCATCCGGCACGAATATATGGGACCTGACCGTGCCTCACAAGGACAGCCCATGTTCGCCCCCTTCGCCTGCCACCCCGACCAAAGCCGTGGGCGTCTGTGGCCCGAGCGGCTCTCCTCCTTCCGCTCGCCCTACCAGCGCGACCGCGACCGGATCATCCATTCCTCGGCCTTCCGCCGGTTGAAACACAAGACCCAGGTCTTCGTGGAACACGAGGGCGACTACTATCGCACCCGCCTGACCCACACGATCGAGGTGGCGCAGGTCGCCCGCACCATCGCCGGGGTGCTGGGCCTGAACACGGATCTGGCCGAGGCGGTGGCGCTGGCCCACGATCTCGGCCACACCCCCTTCGGCCACACCGGCGAGGATGCGATGGAGCGGCTGATGGCCCCCTATGGCGGCTTCGACCACAACGCCCAGGCGCTGCGCATCGTGACCCGGCTGGAACGGCACTACGCCGACTTCGACGGTCTGAACCTCACCTGGGAAACCCTTGAAGGCATTGCGAAACACAATGGCCCGGTCACCGGCCCCAGGGCCGACCGCGCGCATGACGGCCCGCTGCCCTATGCCCTGGCCGAAGCCAACGCCCAATGGGACCTCGAGCTTGACACCCACGCCAGCGCCGAGGCGCAGGTCGCCGCCATCGCCGACGACGTGGCCTATTCGCACCATGACCTGCACGATGGCCTGCGCTCGGGCCTGTTCACCGAGGCCGACCTGATGGACCTTCCCGTCACCGGCCCGGCCTTCGAGGAGGTGGACCGCCTCTATCCCGGGCTCGAGAAGATGCGCCGCCGCCACGAGGCGCTGCGCCGCGTCTTCGGGCGCATGGTCGAGGACGTGATCGCCGTGGCCCAGAACCGGCTGGCCAGCGCGCAGCCGAAGTCGGTGGACGAGATCCGCCACCTCGGCACGACTGTCATCCGCTTCTCGAAACCCCTCTATCAGGATCTGAAGGCGGTGCGCAGCTTCCTGTTCCACCGCATGTATCGCGCGCCCTCCGTCATGCAGGAACGCGCGCGGGTCACCCGGATGATCGACGACCTCTTTCCGCTGTTTCTCCGCCGACCCGGGCTTCTTCCGCCCGAGTGGCAGGCGGACGTCGCCGCCGCGACCGACGAAACCCAGCTTGCCCGCGTGGTGGCCGATTATGTCGCCGGCATGACCGACCGCTTCGCGATCCAGGAACATGCCCGCCTCTGCGGCGCGCCACCCGTCGCCGGCTGCTAGAGGATCGGCGACCAACGCCTTCCTTTGCTTGCTCTTTTCGGAAATACTCTCGGGGGGTGCGGGGGGCGAAGCGCCCCCGCTCTCCGGCTCAGGACCGGCGCGCGGCCATGATCCAGATCGCAGCCAGCCCCAGCGACAGGATCACGTTCCAGCCCGCCATCGAGATGCCGAACAGCGACCAGGCAATCTCGTCGCAGCGCACCACCGCCGCGACATCCTTGGAGGGATCCAGAAGATCGGCGGTCGGGATGCCAGTGATCGAGCCCGCAGTGCAGGTCGCCAGCCCCTCCCACCACAGCTGTTCCACGCCGACATGAAAGACCCCGATCGCCGCCGTCGCCAGCGCCGCCAGCGCCCCGGCCCAGGCCAGGCCGCGCCCGCCCGTCGCCAGGGCCAGGACGCCGATCAGGATCGCCGCCGCATGCGGCCAGCGCTGGTAGAGGCACAGCTGGCACGGCGCGAGCCCGCCGAGATGCTGAAAGGCAAGGGCGCCCCCCAGAATGGCCGCAGAGCCGAGGGTGGCGATCAGGATCAGGGTCGGTCGGGTCAGGGTCATGCGCGCAGCCTTGCAGCTTTCGGGTTGCGCGGCGACCATAGGTGCGGGGTGCGGAAAGGGAAAGGGGCTGCCTGCCGGCTCGCGCAAGCGTGCATTCCCGCTTCCGAACTGAAGGTGCTGCGGATAGGATCTGCGGAAACTGTCCGGATCTTCGGCATGAGGAATCATGAAGGTCCACGGACAACCATATGATTTCATTTTGTTATGGCGGATGGCCCACTGGGGGCGCATCGCCGGCGGGAAGGGGTGACGACATGGAATGGCGCGGGCGCAGGGGCAGCAGCAACATCGAGGACCGGCGCCGGATGGGGGGCGGCAGGGCCGGTCAGGTGGCCGGAATCGGCGGTGGCGGCGCGATCATCGTCTTTCTCATCGCCATGTTCCTCGGGGTCGATCCCAGCCAGCTGCTTGGCACGGGCGATCTGTCCTCCTCTGGCGGCGCCCCGGTCGAGATGACGGCCGAGGACCAGGCCGAGGGCGAGTTCGTCTCGGTCGTGCTCGGCGACACCGAAGAGATCTGGACGCGGGTGTTCCGGGAACAGCTTGGCCGGACCTACCAGCCCGCGACGCTGGTCCTGTTCAAGGAGGCGACCCGTTCCGCCTGCGGCGGTGCCTCCGAGGCCACGGGGCCGTTCTACTGCCCCGCCGACAGGAAGGTCTACCTCGACACCGCCTTCTTCACCACGCTGCACCAGCGGCTTGGCGCCGGCGGCGACTTCGCGGCCGCCTACGTCGTCGCCCACGAGATCGGGCACCATGTCCAGAACGAACTCGGCATCCTCGGCAAGGCCAACCAGATCCGCCAGCAGGTCAGCCAGGAGGAATCGAACGCGATCTCGGTGCGGATCGAATTGCAGGCCGACTGCCTGTCCGGCATCTGGGCGCGCGAGGCGGCGCAGACCCTGGGCGTGGTCGAGCGCGGCGATCTGGAAGAGGCGGTCAACGCCGCCCGTCAGATCGGGGACGACACGTTGCAGCGGAACGCCGGCCAGCGTCCGATGCCGCATACCTTCACCCACGGCACCTCTGAACAAAGGTCGCGCTGGTTCATGATCGGGCTGCAATCGGGCCGGATGGCCGATTGCGACACGTTCCAGACCGACAACCTGTGACGCGTTGACGGCGGCGGGCCGAGGGGATAGACCCGCATCCGGTGGCCCGAGTGGCGGAATGGTAGACGCAGGGGATTCAAAATCCTCCGCCGCAAGGTTTGCGAGTTCGAGTCTCGCCTCGGGCACCACGGCACGTCACGTTCGGGACGGCGCCGATTCGATGGCGTTTTGCGCGCGTCGCGCCATTGCGCCGGTATCAGGTTTTTTGTCAGCCGATCTGGAAACACCGCCTGGCCGGCAATCGTGTGTCGGCCTTCGGACTGGCGATCAACGGCCGATCAACAGGCGGTTGAGCGGCGCGATCGCGCGAAATTGACCTGACGCAGCGCTCCATACACGCAAGGATTGAAAGTCGCGTTCATACAGGCCCTTGCAATCCATTGATCAGGGTGCCAATCGGTGCCCCGGTCCCCCCGCAGTGCCGTTTGCGCCGGACAGAACGGCCGTGGCGCAATCCTGGGTTGAACTCGGCCTGCGTTGCCCTTGTTCAGCAACAATTTTCTGCTTTTCCCGGTCCGGGACGAGGCGGTATGCAGGCTGACGCGTCCCGCGCTGATCGTTCGGGGACGCGTGTCGAGGGATTGACGGGGTGATGATGTCGGACGACAGTTTCCAGCCAGAGATGGACCTTCCGAGCGGAGAGCGGGCGCCGCGCGCCACGCCCTGCTTTACCCCTGGCACCCTGATCACGACCCAGCGCGGCGAGGTTCCGGTGGAACTGATTTCGGCCGGAGATCGGGTCGTCACCCGCGACAACGGGATCCAGACCGTGCGCTGGGTCGGCAAGACCCAGATGTTCCTGCACGATTTCCAGGCCGATCCGCATCTGTTGCCGGTGTTCATCCAGCAGGGCTCGCTGGGCAAGGGCCTGCCCGAACGGGACATGATGGTGTCGCCGAACCACCGTGTCCTCGTCACCAGCAGCCGGGTTTCCGTCCGCTACAGCGAACGCGAGGTGCTGGTGGCGGCCAAGCATCTGGCGGCGCAGGGGGTGCACACCGTCCAGTCCAGCGGCACGACCTACATCCATTTCATGTGCGACCGGCACGAGGTGGTGCTGAGCAATGGCGTCTGGACCGAGACCTTCCACCCCGATGACACGTCGCTCAAGGGGATCGGCAATGCACAGCGGCTGGAGATCCTGGAACTGTTTCCCGAACTGAAGACCGCGGCCGGACGAGCGGCATATGGCCAATCGCGCAGGATCCTGAATGAGGCCGAGGCACTCGGACTGGCCAATTGATCCTCGGGCCTGTATCGATTGTGATGACAAGAGAGTAACGAGGGCAACAATCACCACGAGTCCATTTCTGCAAATTGCTCTGATCTCGCCGAGAATCGTGCACACTTTCGACAGAAATCGGTCTGACAGGATGGTAAGGTTGCTCAGGTGAGGCAGGGGGTGGCGTCGTATGTCGACGGTCTATGGCGGCGGTGGCAGTGAAAGCATTGTTGGCGACAACGACGGCAACTTCAACGACCTGATCTATGGGAATGGCGGCAACGACACGCTTCGCGGCCTGACGGCGAACGACACGCTCTACGGCGGCAGCGGAACGGATGTGCTGTATGGCAATGACGGTCTCGACGGCCTCTTCGGGGGCACTGGCGTCGATACGCTTTACGGTGGCAATGACGCCGACCTTGTCTATGGCGGCAACGACGGCGACACGCTTTACGGGGACGCCGGAAACGACACGGTCTATGGTGACGACGGCGCGGACCGACTGTTCGGCAACGATGGCCTCGACAGCCTCTTCGGGGGCATCGGCATCGATACGCTTTACGGCGGGAATGACGCCGACCTCGTTTATGGCGGCAACGACGGCGACACGCTTTACGGGGACGCCGCAAACGACACGGTCTATGGTGACGACGGCGCGGACCGGCTGTTCGGCAACGATGGCCTCGACCGCCTTTTCGGCGGCGTAGGTGCCGATACGCTCTACGGCGGCAACGACGCCGACCTGCTCTATGGTGGCAACGACGCCGACTCGCTCTATGGCGAAGCGGGCAATGACACGCTTTACGGCGATGCCGGCGTGGACCTGCTTGAGGGCGGGGACGGCAGCGATCGGGTGTTCGGCGGCGACGGGATCGACACGCTGTCCGGCGGCACGGGCGACGATACGCTGCAGGGCGGGGCGAATGCCGATGTCTATTATGGCGGTCAGGGCCTCGACTTCGCGGACTACTCCGACTCCGGCGCCGGAGTTAACGTCAGCCTGATCGGCGGTGCCATGACCGGGGCCAACGGCACTGCTGCCGGCGATACCGGTTTTGGCGTCGACGGGATCATTGGCTCGTCCTTCGACGATACCCTGGTCGGCTTCGACGGTTTCAGCCTCGATCCTGCCGATGCCTATACCAACATCTTCTACGGCGGCGCCGGAAATGACATCATGTCGGGCCAGGATGGACCCGACAGCCTGTATGGCGGGGCCGACAACGACACGATCTATGGCGACGGCGGCGACGACTTCCTGGCGGGGGGGACCGGCCGTGACGTGCTTTATGGCGGCGTTGGCCGCGACCTCATGTATGGCGAGGATGACGAGGACCGGTTCTTCGTCGGCTTCAACCTCACGCGCAACGATGTCGCGCTGGGCGAATCCGTCTTCGGCGGCAGCGGCGGTATCGACAACGATACACTGACCGTTGACATCACCGGCTTCGGCTGGGCCCGGATCGACGTGACCTACAGTCCGCTGGACCGGGAAAACGGGACGATCACCTTCTTCGGGGCAGACGGCGTCACCGTGGTCGGCACCCTGAGTTTCACCGACATCGAGAATGTGGTGATCGTCTGCTTCACCGCCGGAACCCGGATCATGACCGAGCGGGGGCTGGTCGCGGTCGAGGACCTGCGGGTCGGCGATCTGGTCGTGACCCGGGACAACGGCTTGCAGCCGCTGCGCTGGATCGGCCAGCGCAGGCTGTCCCGCGCAGAATTGCAGGCACGCCCGGAGTTGCAGCCGGTGCGCATCGCGGCCGGGGCCCTTGGTGTTGCCGAGCCTGCCCGGTCGATGCTGGTCTCGCCGCAGCACCGCCTGCTGGTCGAGGGGGCGCGGGCCGAGATGTATTTCGGCGAAGCCGAGGTGCTGGTGCCGGCCAAGCACATGGTCGGGCTGGCCGAAGTCAGCCGCGCGCTGCCGGCCGAAGGCGTGACCTACGTCCACATCCTGTTCGACCGGCACGAGCTTGTGCTGTCCGAAGGGATCTGGACGGAAAGCTTCCAGCCGGCCGAGCGGACCCTGTCCGCTCTGGATGCGGCGGCGCGGGAGGAAGTCCTCGATCTCTTCCCGGAACTCGCCGCCGGCGAGGATGTGTTCCCGGCCGCGCGCCTGTCGCTGAAGGCGCATGAGGCGAAGGTCCTTCTGGCGCGCTGATCAGACCGGGCGGCCAAGGTAGGCGGCCCAGTCCTCCGGCGTGTCCAGATCGCGCAGGGCCATGGCACCCGGCAGGGGCAGCAGGCGGAGCCTGTCCCGATGGGCCACGAGCACCGACCGCCCCCCTTCGTCGCCCGTGATCTTCGCAAGCTCGGGCCAGAGATCGCGGGGGAAGATCGCCGGATGTCCCGGCTCTCGCTCTGCCGTGCTTCCGCGCCAGATCAGGCGCGGCGCGGACTGAAACGCGCGGATCAGCCCATCCAGCGCTTCGGTGGTGAAATCGGGCATGTCGGCCGGCAGGATCATCAGTCCGGCCTCTGCCGCAGGGTCCGCGGCCATGATCGCCTCCAGCCCCCGCACCAGCGAGCGGGACATGCCAAGCTGTGCATCCGGCACCGGCACGATGCGCACCGCAAGCCCGCCCAGTGCCGCCTGCCGCAGCGCGGCATCGGGGGGCAGGGTGACCCAGACCGGCATCCCGGTCTTCAGGGCAGTTTCTGCGACCCGCCGCAGGATCGGCCGATCGCCGACCGGCTGCATCAGCTTGTCCCGCCCCCGCATCCGGGTCGAGGCTCCGGCGGCGAGGATCAGGATCGCGACGGTGGGGGCCATGGCGTCATGCTTGGCGCGGGCGCCTGGCATGTCAATGCGACCTCAGCCCCGCATCCGGCCGCCGTCGTCCCACAGGGGCGCGAGATGAACCCGCGCCGGACGGCGTTCGCCCAGGATCTCGATCTCCAGTTCCAGGCCATCCTGCACGCGGTCGGCGGGGATGAACCCTTGCGCCACCGACTTCTGGGTCCAGTGGCTGTAGCCGCCGCTGGTGCACCAGCCCACGACCGCGCCGTCCAGCCAGATCGGCTCCCAGGCCACGACATCGGCGTCCTTGGCGTCCACGACGATCGGCACCAGCCTGCGCTTCACGCCCTCCGCCCTTTCCTTCATCGCGGCGGCCTTGCCGATCCAGTCCACGGGCTTGTTCCAGGCGATGAAGCGGTCAAGGCCGGTCTCGCCCGGGGTGTAATCCGGGCTGAACTCGCGGCCCCAGGACCCGAACCACTTGTCCAGGCGCAGCGACATCATCGCCCGCATCCCGAAGGGCCGCAGACCCAGGTCCTGTCCGGCCGACCACAGCACATCCCACAGATGCCGGACCGACATGTGGTCGGTAAAGATCTCGTAGCCGAGATCGGCGGTATAGCTGACGCGCTGCACGATGCAGTTGGCCATGCCCACGGTCATGCGCCTGACATCCATGAACCGGAAGGCCTGGGCCGAGACATCCGACCGCGTGACGCGCGACAGAAGCTCGCGCGACTTCGGCCCCGCGATCTGGAAGCCAGAGCGGGAATCCGAGATATTCTCGACGGTTACGCCGGGTTCTGCATGTTGCTCGAACCAGCGTTGGTGCCAGCCCTGCGCGCCGTAGCTGGCGGTCAGCTGGAATTCGGTCTCGGACAGGCAGGAGACGGTGAAGTCGCCGATGATCCTGCCGGAAGGCGCCAGCATCGGCGTCAGGCTGAGCCTGCCGGGTTGCGGGATGCGGCCCGCCATGATCCGGTCCAGCCAGGCCCGCGCACCGGCGCCCCGGACCAGATACTTGCCGAAATTCTGCACCTCGTTGATGCCGACGCCCTCGCGCACCGCCATCACCTCTTGCCGCGTGGCCTCCCAGGCGTTCGAGCGCTTGAAGGTCGGCGTCTCATGGCGCGGCTCGCCCGGCAGGGCGTGGTAGTTCACCACCTCCAGCCCGTATTGCTGGCCCCAGACCGCATTCATGCCGTCGAACACGTCATACATCGGCGTGGTGCGGAAGGGGCGGGCGGCGGGGCGTTCCTCGTTCGGGTAGGAGACCGAGAAGCGCATCTGGTAGTTCTCGATGACCTTCGGCACGGTGTAGCCCGGCGAGGTCCAGGTGCCGAAGCGCGCAACGTCAAACCCGCGCGGGTCGCGTTCGACCTCGCCGTGGATCATCCATTGCGCCAGCGCCAGGCCCATGCCGCCGCCCTGGCTGAAGCCCGCCATCACCGCGCAGGCCGACCAGTAGTTCTTCAGGCCCGGAACCGGCCCGATCAGCGGGTTGCCGTCGGGGGCAAAGGTGAACGGCCCGTGGATCACCCGCTTGACGCCCGAGCGTTCCAGCACCGGGAAGCGGCGATAGGCGAAGTTGACCGAATCCTCGATCTTGTCGAACTGCTCGTTCAGAAGCTCGTGGCCGAAATCCCAGGGTGTACCATCGACCGACCAGGGCTCGCAGGGCTTTTCGTAGAAGCCGATGCACAGGCCGCGCCCTTCCTGACGCAGATAGCTTTCCCCGCCGGGGTCCATCACATGCGGGAACTCGCGGCCGGATTTCAGGATCTCCATGATCTCGGGGATGTCGTCCGTCACCAGGTATTGATGCGCCATGGGCAACAATGGCAGGTAAACCCCGGCCATTGCCCCGATCTCCCGCGCCCAGAGGCCGCCAGCGTTCACCAGATGCTCGCAGGTGACGGTGCCCTTTTCGGTAACAACCTCCCATCCGTCCCTGGTCGGGTTGGTCTCCAGCACCCGGTTGTGCAGCACGATCTCGGCCCCGCCCATCCGGGCCGCCTTGGCATAGGCATGGGTCGTGCCCGACGGGTCGAGATGCCCATCCAGCGGATCGTAAAGCCCGCCGAGGATCCCCTCGACATTCACAAGGCCATCGGTCAGCTTGCGGATCTCCTCGGGGCCGAGGATCTCGGTATCCAGTCCCATGTAGCGATGCTTGGCGCGTTCGGCCTTCAGCATCTCGAACCGGGCCTCGTTGTCGGCCAGCGTGACCCCGCCGACGTGATGCAGGCCACAGGACATGCCGGTGATCGCCTCCAGCTCCTTGTAAAGCCGGATGGTGTAACCTTGCAGCGCCGCCATGTTGGTGTCGCCGTTGATCGTGTGGAACCCGCCCGCCGCGTGCCAGGTGGAGCCCGAGGTCAGCTCCGACCGTTCGATCAGCATGACATCGGACCAGCCAAGCTTGGTCAGGTGATAGAGCACCGAACAGCCGACCACGCCGCCGCCGATCACCACCACGCGCGCATGGGTTTTCATCGCTTGTCTCCCCGCATCCGGTTTTTCCGCACCATGGCGGGCCGGGGGCCGGAAGGCATGAGGATTTGCGACAGGAAATGTCGCAGCCGGATCTCGGTCCGGCTGCGTCTCTGTCACTTCTCCGGGATCAGCCCCTTCGGCGCAAAGCGCAGGACCACCAGAAGCACGACCCCAAGCGTCAGCAGCCGCATGTGCGATGCGGTGTCCTGAAGATGGGTCTTGAGGGGCCCGGCCGGCAACCCGGAGGTCAGGATCGCCATCGCCTGCGGCCCAAGGAATTCGACCGCCAGATACAGCCAGCCGATCAGCAGACCGCCGAGGATCGCACCCCAGTTGTTGCCGGACCCGCCGACGATGACCATCACCCAGATCAGGAAGGTAAAGCGCAGGGGCAGGTAGGAGGGCGGGGTCAACTGGCCCTCCATCGAGGTCATCATCGCCCCGGCCAGCCCGACCACGGCCGAACCGATGATGAAGATCTGGAGATGGCGGAACTTCACGTCCTTGCCCATGGCCGCCGCCGAGATCTCGTTGTCGCGGATCGCGCGCACCATGCGGCCCCAAGGGCTGTTCAGGGCACGCTCGCATCCCCAGACCAGCAGGGCCAGGACGATGCCGAACATGCTGGCGTAAAGCAGCTTGACGAAGATGGTGGACGCGGTGACCGGATCCAGGTTCATCGCCGTCACGGGCTCAAGAAACAGGGGATCGAGTTGCAGGTCCACCTCTTTCGGCACCGGCCAGGGGCGGGGCAGGTCGATCAGGTTCTTCACCCCGCGGGCAAGCCAGTCTTCGTTGCGCAGGACGGTGACGATGATCTCGGCGATGCCCAGCGTGGCGATGGCCAGGTAATCCTCGCGCAGGCCAAGCGCGATCTTGCCGATCACCCAGGCAGCAGCGGCGGCCATCAGCGCGCCCACCGGCCAGGCGATGAGCGAGTTCCACCCGAGCCCGCCGATGTTGCCGGCCTGCGCGGGGTTGTTCGCCTCGACCGCGGTCACGGCCGGGTCCAGGATCATCCGGTAGATGAAGAACGCGACCACCAGGTAAAGCGCCAGCGCCAGCGTGCGGCTGGTGCCGGGCTTCAGTCGCCGGTAAAGCCAGACCGCAAGCGCGACGGCCAGCGCCGCGAAGGCCAGCGCCGCGACGATCTGCGGCCCGCCGGCCGCCCAGCCCTCGGGCACGGGCCGGGACGAGACCAGAGCCACCGCAAGCCCCCCCAGCGCGACCGACCCGACGATGCCGGTCGAGAACAGGCCGGCATAGCCCCACTGGATGTTGACCCCGATCGCCATGATGCAGGACAGCAGCGCGAGGTTCAGGATGTTCAGCGACAGGTTCCAGCTTTGCAGCAGGCCCGTGAGGATGAACAGCATGGCCACGCCGGCGAACATCAGCAGGTTGCGATAGCGCGCCATGTCACTTGCCTCCGAAGATGCCCTGCGGGCGGAACAGGAGCACGATGATCAGGATGCCGAACGAGACCGCCACCTTGTAATCGGTAGAGAGCGCCTGATAGAGCCCGTCGCCCAGCCATTCGGGTGGCACCAGATAGCTGAAGATCTTGCGCCAGGCATTGGTGACGATCAGTTCCGAGAAGGCGACGATGAAGCTGCCGACCACGGCGCCGAGCGGGCTGCCGAGACCGCCGACGATCGCCGCGGCGAACATCGGCATCAGCAGGCTGAAATAGACGATGCCGCGATAGGACTTGTCGAGGCCATAGAGCGTGCCCGCGATGCAGGCGAGCGCCCCCGCGACGATCCAGGTGATGGTCACGACGCGCTCGGGGTTGATGCCGGACAACAGCGCCAGATCCTCGTTGTCGGCATAGGCGCGCATCGACTTGCCGGTGCGCGTGCGTTGCAGGAACCAGAACAGCGCGACGCAGCAGATCGCCGCCGCCACGACCGAGATCGCCTGCGTCGTCTTGATCGCCAGCGGTTCGGCCAGTCCGGTCGCCGCCTTGAACGTCTGCGGGTTCAGCATCATCCGCGCGCCGTCGGTGAAATTCTGTTCCGAGGTTCCGATGATCATGCGCACAAGCCCGTTCATCACGAACATCACCCCGGTCGAGACGATGACCACGATGATCGGCTTGGCGCGCTGCCTTCGGTAGAACCGGTAGACCACCCGATCGGTCGCCAGGACCATCGCGATGGTGACAAGGATCCCCAGCGGCAGGGCCAGCAGCGCCGTGGGCAGGGGCCCCGCGCTGATCCCCATCGACTGGAACCACCAGGTGAAGAGGATCACGAAGGCGGTCCCGAAGGCCATCGTGTCGCCATGCGCGAAGTTCGAGAAGCGCAGCACGCTGAAGATCAGGGTGATGCCAAGCGCCCCGAGGGCAAGCTGGCTGCCGTAGGCCAGACCCGGAACCACGACGAAGTTGAGAAAGGCCGTAAGGGCGTTCAGAAGATCCATCGCGTCACGCCAGGTTCCTTGGGTTTGTGGGTCATCGCTCTGCCGCCATCCGCCATGCAGTTGCCCGAGCCGGTGATGGCCACCGCACTGTCGCCCTGGGCATGGGCGGTGAACAGGATCTCGCCGCCGGGAAAGATCGAGACCGGACCCGACACGCCGTTCTGCGGCGGGATCACGATCGAGACCTCGCCGCCCGGGTCGATCGTGGAGGTCTGACAGCCTTCCCAGGCCTGGCCCTGCCGGGAAATCTGCCTGGCCTCGCCGGTTTCCCGGATCAGGAAGGGATCGCCGGCGAACGGCTCGCAGGTGCCGCCGCCGCATTTCCGGTCGATGCTGCATTCGAAACCGGCAAGGGCAGCGGACGGGATCAGGGCCGGAAGGGCCACCGGCGCCAGACGCATCATCGTCAGCCTCCCAGGAAGGATCTGCGGACTTCGGGGTCGGCCAGCAGGGCCTTGCCGGTGTCGGTATAGCGGTTGGCGCCCTGCACGAGCACATAGCCCTTGTCCGCGATCTCCAGCGCCTGACGGGCGTTCTGTTCCACCATCAGGATGGAAATGCCGGTGCGGGCGATCTCGATGATGCGGTCGAAAAGCTCGTCCATCACGATCGGCGACACCCCGGCGGTGGGCTCGTCCAGCATCAGGACCTTGGGCTGGGTCATCAGGGCGCGGCCCACGGCGACCTGCTGGCGCTGGCCGCCCGACAGTTCCCCCGCCTTCTGATGGCGCTTTTCACGCAGGATCGGGAACAGGCCGTAGATCTGCTCCATCGTGTCGCGGATCGTGTCGTCCTCGCGGATGAAGGCGCCCATCTCCAGGTTTTCCTCGACCGTCATGCCGGTGAAGATGTTGTGGGTCTGGGGCACGAAACCCATGCCCTTGCGCACCCGCGCCTGCGGCGTCAGGGAGGTGATGTCCTCTCCCGCCAGCCGGACCGACCCCTGGCGCAGCTTCAGCATCCCGAACACCGCCTTCATCGCGGTGGACTTGCCCGCGCCGTTCGGGCCGACGATCACCGCGATCTCGCCGGGCTCTACCGCCAGCGTGCAGGAGTGCAGGATGTCGACCGCGCCATAGCCGCCGGTCATGTTCTCGCCGATCAGGAAGGGTTCAGCCATGCGCAGCCTCCTCCTTCAGCTTGTTCTTCAGGCCCCGGCCCAGATAGGCCTCGATCACCCGCTCGTCGTTCTTGACCTCGTCCACCGTGCCCTCGGCCAGCACCTTGCCCTCGGCCATGCAGATC
>JBKBRG010000021.1:0-14021 GCA_046292325.1 Tabrizicola sp. | reverse complement strand
CTGGACGTGATCGAGGAGGAGGATCTCTGCGCCCGCGCCAACGAACTGGGTAGCCGGCTGAAGCAGCGGCTCGAGGCGATGCGCGCCACCACGCCGGAAATCATCGACATCCGCGGCCCCGGCTTCATGGTCGCGGTCGAATTCGGCAAGCCCGGCACGAAGGAACCCGACGCCGGCTTCACCGGCCGGGTGCGGATGGAGGCGCAGAAGCGCGGCCTCATCCTTCTCACCTGCGGCGTCTATGGCAACGTGATCCGCTTCCTTGCCCCCATCACCATCCCCGACGCCCACTTCGCCGAGGCGATGGAGATCCTGGAAGCCTCGGTCGCCGCCGCCCGGGCGGGCTGAGACCGGCGCCGACCGGCGCGCGCCGCTGCCGGTCGGTCGGAATCCGCCCAGTCCGCACGACGATGGAAACATCGCCGAAGCAACACGTTACACTGCGGTCGCAGACTCACCCTGTCGGAGCACACAGAATGAAACGTTCCCTTCTGATCCTTCCCCTCTTCGTGGCCGGCCTCGCCGCCTGCACCCCGGCCGAGCAGAACGCGGCCATCGGCGCCCTCGGCGGGGCGGCGGTCGGGGCGGCGGTCTCGTCGGACAAGGACCGCGAGAAGGGCGCCGTCATCGGCGCGATCGCCGGCGTTGCGGCCTCGCAGCTCCTCGGTCCGGCGCCGCAGCGCGGCAAGTGCTATTACCGCGACCAGTATGGCAACCGCTTCATCGCCGACTGCCAGTAAGGCGCATCCGGCCCATCGGCCGGTCATCCTTCGGCCCCGGGTCGGCGACGGCGCGGGGCCTTCCCTTGCGTGCCGCCCCTTCCGCCGGCCTGCACGAGCGGCTAGAAGCACCGCCAGTTCACCGCGGGGCCGCCCATGCCTGATCCCTCCCTCGGCATCGAGATCGCCTCGGCCAGCGTCCGGCTGGGCGGGCGTCCCGTGCTGGACCGGATCGACCTCACCCTGACCGAGCGCCGAATCGGCATCCTCGGGCGCAACGGATCGGGCAAGACCACGCTCTTGCGCCTGATCGCCGGGCTGATCGCGCCCGACAGCGGCACCGTCCGGGTCGAGGGCTTCGACCCCTTCGCCGACCGCCGCGCCGCGGTCGCGGCCCTGGGCATCCTGTTCCAGAACCCCGACCACCAGATCCTGTTCCCCACGGTCGAGGAGGAACTGGCCTTCGGCCTTGCCCAGCAGGGCCTGCCCCGGTCCGAGGCGCTGGCCCGCGCCCATGCAACGCTTGCGGCCGAGGGGCGCGCGCATTGGGCCAGGGTGCCGGTCACCAGCCTCAGCCAGGGGCAGCGGCATTATCTCTGCCTGCTCTCGGTCCTGCTGATGGCGCCGCGCACGATCCTTCTGGACGAACCGCTCGCCGGGCTCGACCTGCCGACGCAGGCGCGGCTTGCCCGCCGCTTCGCCGCCCTGCCGCAGCGGCTGGTGACGATCACGCACGATCCGGCGACGGTGCGGGACTGCGACCGGGTGCTGTGGCTGGAGGATGGACGCATCGCGCTCGACGGCCCGCCCGATCGCGTGCTGCCCGCCTTCACTGCCGAAATGGCCCGGATCGGAGCGGAAGATGCTGACGCTGACCTCGCCGGTTGAGACCTGGGCGCATCGCCTGCCCGCCGGGGGCAAGCTTCTGGCGCTGGCTGCGGTAACGACGGGGCTGTTCCTGCTGACCTCGCCCCGGTCTCTGGCCCTGGCCGCACTGGCCACGGGCGCACTCTACCTGACCGGCGGCGGGCGCTTTGCCCGAACCGGCGCGCGTCAGCTCCGGCCGCTCTGGCCCTTCGTTGTCGTGGTCGGTCTCTGGCATCTGTGGACCGCCGACCTGTCCGGCGGGGTGGCGATCCTGCTCAGGATGCTGACGGCGGTCGCGCTGGCGAATTTCGTGACCATGACCACGCGGCTGTCCGAGATGCTGGCCGTGTTCGAGCGTCTGGCCCGCCCGCTGTCGCCTCTCCTGCCGCCCCGCCGCCTCGCGCTGGCCTTTGCGCTGGTCATCCGCTTCATCCCGGTGATGCTCGACCGGATGGGCCAGATCCGGCAATCCTGGTGCGCGCGCGCCCCGCGTCGGCCGGGCTGGCGGGTCATGGTGCCCGCGGTTCTGGCGGCGCTCGACGACGCGGACCGGGTGGCCGAGGCCTTGCGCGCCCGCGGTGGTGCCGGTTAAACAGTTGAAAACCAGAGAGGATCCCATGGAACGCAATCTGACCCACATCGCCCTTTTCGCCGCGCTGATCGCCGTGCTGGGCCTGATCCCCAAGATCGACCTCGCCGCCGGCGTGCCGATCACCGCGCAGTCGCTGGGCATCATGCTTTGCGGCACGGTGCTGGGCGCGCGGCGCGGGGCGCTGGCGGTGCTGCTGTTCCTTGCGCTCGTCGCGGCGGGCCTGCCGCTTCTGTCCGGCGGGCGCGGCGGGATCGGGGTCTTTGCCGGGCCTTCGGTCGGCTTCCTGGTGGGCTTCCCGGTCGCGGCCTTCGTCACCGGCTGGTTCATGGAACGGACCACGCTTTCGCCCATGGTCGCGGCCACCGCAGCCTCGGTGATCGGCGGGATCGGCGTGCTTTACGTCTTCGGCATCCTCGGCATGTCGGTGATGCTGGACAAGACGCTGGGCGAGGCCGCCTTCCTTTCCGCCGCCTTCCTGCCGGGCGACGCGATCAAGGCGGTGATCGCGGGCCTCGTCACGCAAAGCCTCGCGCGGATGCGTCCCGCCTCGCTGCTCTCCCGCGCCTGAGCCTCAGGCCGGGGCCTCGACCAGAAGCGCCGTGCCGATCCCTCCGGCGGCGGCGATGGCGGCAAGGCCCCGGCCCCTCCGCAGCCCGTGGAACAGCCGCACCGCAAGGATCGCCCCTGACGCCCCCACGGGATGCCCGCGCGCCAGCCCCCCGCCGCCGGGATTGACGATGGCCGGGTCCAGCCCCACCGCATCCATCACCGCCAGCGCCTGGACGGCATAGGCCTCCATGACCTCGGCCTGGGTCAGCGCCTCTCCGCCCCAGATGCGCCGGATCGCGGCGACGGGGGCAAGGCCCGGCTCCTCGGGGGTCCCACCGACCGTTGCCCCCGAGAGCAGGGCAAGACCCCGCCCCGCCGCCACCCGGTCCGAGACGACCAGGCAGACCGCCGCCGCATCCGCCGCCACCGCCGCCGTGGCCGCGGTGATGCTGCCGGTCACGACCGGGGCGCGGGCCATCAGCCTCGGGGTCAGAAGGCGCGGAAAGGCGTCGCGCGTGACGCCGGTCAGCGCCACGATCTCTGCCGCCAGATCCGTGGCGAGCGCCTTGGCATGGCTGGCCGCGGCCCAGGCCTCCTGCCGCGCGCGCCCGATCCCCAGGCGGCTGGCCAGCGCCTCGGCGGCCTCGGCCATGCCGGGGTCGCGGTCGGGCCAGGGGGTGAAGGGCGCCTCGTCGTATGGCTGCGGCGGGCCGCCGTCCGGATCGGTCGCCAGCCGCAGCGGGCGGCGGGAATAGCTCTCGACGCCACCGGCCAGCACGACTTCGGCCGCGCCTGCATCCACCAGCGCCCGCGCCAGGAGGATCGCATCCAGCCCCCCGGCGCATTGCCGGTCGATGCTCAGCCCCGCGACCCGTTCGGGCAGCCCCGCCGCCAGCGCCGCCCGCCGCGCCGGATTGCCGCCGGCACCCAGGGCGTTCGACAGGATCACCTCGTCCACCTGCCCCGGCCCGATCCCGGCATCGGCCAGACAGGCCGTCAGCACCGGCGCGGCCAGATCCTCGATCCGCAGGCGCGCGAAGGCGCCCCCGCGCGGCACGACCGCCGTGCGCCGGGCGGCGATCAGGCGGGCCACAGTTCGGCCTCCAGCCTGCGAAGGTCGGTCTTGCCCGAGGGAAGCACCGGCCAATCCTGGCGCCAGACCACAGCCTTCGGCGCCTTCGTCGGGGCGAGCTCGGCCCGCAGCGCGGCCAGGATCGCCGTCTCGCGCGCCCGGTCGCCCTGCAGGACCGCGACCAGTCGCTGCCCCCGCGCCGCATCCGGCAACGGCAGGACGGCGGCGCGGGCGATGCCCGGCAGGCCCAGAAGGAAGCCCTCGATCTCTTCGGGAAAGACGTTCTGGTCGGCCACCGTGACCATGCGCCCGGCCCGCCCCTTCAGGAACAGGTAGCCGGACTGAAGCGTGCCGATCTCGCCCACCGAAAGCCACCCCTCGTGCCAGCACGCGGCCGAGGCCCCCCCACCCCCTCCCTCCCCCACAAGGGGGGAGGGGGCAGCCCCGGAACCGGCCTTCGCCAAGCGGTCGCCGGCATAGCCGAGGAACAGATAGGGGCTTTTCACCCAGATCCTGCCCTCGGCGTCAAGGCGCAGCTCCACCCCCGGATAGGGCCGTCCGACCGAAGCCTCGGGCGTCCCGGCATCGGCAAGGGTGACGAAACTCGTCTCGGCAGCGCCGTAGAACTCGCGCACCTCCGCCCCCGGCGCCAGTGCCGCCAGCCCCGCCCGCAACACGCCGTCAAGCTTCGCGCCGCCGACAAGGATCAGCCGCAGGTCCGGCAGGACCCCCGGCCCCAGGATCAGCCGCAGCTGGGCGGGCGTGGCGTAGAGATGGGTGATCCGCCGTTCGGCCAGCGCCTGCCGCTGCCGGTCGGGGCGCAGGTCCGCCAGAAGATGCACCTCGTCCCCCAGATGCAGCCCCTCGACCGCGCCGTAAAGCGACAGCGAATGCACCAGCCGCCCCGGCACCGCCACCCGCGCGCCGGGGCCGATGCCGAAACCCGCATTGACCGCAAAGCTCGCCGTCCACGAAGCCTGCGTGCGCCGGATCCGGCGCGGCCGGCCCATCGAGCCCGCGGTCAGCGTCTCCAGCACCGGCGCCGGATGCGGATCGGGCGGTGGCTCATCGGGCGCACCGATGCGGAAGGCCAGATGCCCGATGGCGGCGGCCAGGCCCGCGGCACTGTCGGGAAAGACCGCCCCGGCCGGCTGGAGCGGGCGCCTCCTCTCCCCCTCGCGGGGCGGGGAGGGGGGTGGGTGGCCCGCCGGGCGAACCTCGCCCCCAGCGGCGCCAAACAGCCGGGCGGCGGGGTGCCAGCGGAACCTGTCGCTCATGCCTTCAGCAGCGATGCGATCCGCCGCAGGGCCAGAAGATACCCCTCGGTCCCGCAGCCGGCGATCACCCCGTCGGCCCGGGCCGAGACATAGGAGTGATGCCGGAACGCCTCGCGCTTGTGGATGTTCGAGATATGGACCTCGATCACCGGCCCCTCATAGGCGTTCAGCGCATCGAGGATCGCGACCGAGGTATGCGAATAGGCGCCCGGATTGATGATGATCCCGGCCGAGGTTCCGCGCGCCTCGTGGATCCAGTCCACCAGTTGCCCCTCGTGGTTCGATTGCAGCGCCTTGACCCGCAGCCCCAGATCCTCGGCCAGGTCCGACACCCTGGCGGCCACGTCCTCCAGCGTCTCGCGGCCATAGATTTCCGGCTGGCGCAGGCCCAGAAGGTTCAGGTTCGGGCCGTTCAGAAGGGTGACAAGCTTGGGCATGGGGGTTCCGGGGCAAGGGTCGGCGCGAGATTAGCCGATATGCCCCGCCGGGCAACGGGCAAAAAATTGGCGGCTTTCCGGGCACCTGCTGGGGACAGGTCGGAAAGCCGCCCAGGGAGACGACGGTTGGCCCCGGAGGGGCCGAAGTCAGGCCACCTTCTCCAGCACCACCTCGGGCTTGATGCCCAGGGCCCGGACGACCTCTCGGGTCAGGTGGGGGCGGTTCAGCGTGTAGAAATGCAGATCCTCGACCCCGCCCTGGATCAGCCTGTCGCAAAGCTGGGTGCACTGGGTCAGCGCCAGCAGCTCCTCGCGCCCGTCGCGGATGGCGGTGGCAAAGGCCTCGTCCAGCCTTTGCGGGATCGAGGCGCCGCAGCGCCGGGCGAACTTCTTGGCGCCCTCCCACGAGGTGATCGGCAGGATGCCGGGGATGATCGGGGCCGAGATCCCCGCCTTCGCGCATTGATCGCGGAAGCGGAAGAAGGTGTCGGCATCGAAGAAGAACTGGGTGATGGCGCTGGATGCACCCGCGTCGATCTTGCGCTTCAGCCAGGTCACGTCGGCCTGACTGTCGGCGGCGTCCGGATGCGGTTCCGGATAGGCGCCGACGCGGATCCTGAACTTGCCGGTGCGCGCCAGCTTTTCCACCAGCTCGACCGAATTGGCAAAGCCCAGGGGATGCGGGACAAAGCGCTGCGCCCCCTTCGGCGCATCGCCGCGCAGCGCGACGATCTCGGTCACGCCCGCCGCCGCATAGGCCTCGGCGATGGCCAGCGTCTCGGTCCGCGTGGCATCGACGCAGGTCAGATGCGCCGCGACCGTCAGGCCATAGTTGCGGCGGATGGTCGAGACCGCCTCATGCGTCAGCGTCCGCGTCGTCCCGCCCGCGCCATAGGTCACCGAGACGAACGAGGGCTGCAAGGGCGCCAGCGCCTGCACCGTCTCCCACAGCCGGAACGATGCATCCAGCGACTGCGGCGGAAAGAATTCGAAGCTGATGCGCGGGGTGGGCATGGTGATCTCCTTCGCAGCCCCTTGTCGCAGATCAGCGAGCGTGAGACAAATTCATAGTTCTCACGATCTTCATGAGGTTCATTCATGTATATCGAGCTGCGCCACCTGCGCACGATCCGGGCGATCCAGCAGGCCGGGGGCCTCGCGCGGGCTGCCGCATCAGGTCAAGGGGCTGGAGGATCAGGCGGGGATGGAGCTGTTCGTGCGCCGCTCCAAGCCCATGCGGCTCTCGGCGGCGGGTCTGCGCATGCTGCGCGCCGCCGAACGGATCCTGCCCGAGATCGACGCGCTGGAAGAGGAATTCCGCGCCCTCCGCGCCGGGCGCAGCGGGCGGCTGCACATCGCCATCGAATGCCACGCCTGTTTCGACTGGCTGTTCCCGGTGCTGGAGATGTTCCGCCACGCCTGGCCCGAGATCGACGTGGACATCCGCGCCGGGCTCGCCTTCGAGGCCCTGCCCGCGCTTCACCGCGAGGATGTGGATCTCGTCATCTCCTCCGACCGCGAACCGCCACCGGGGATCGTGTTCCATCCCCTGTTCGACTATCACCCGACTTTCGTCGCCTCGTCGCAGAATCCCCTCGCCGCGAAGGCCGTCATCAGCGCCGAGGACTTCCGCGACCAGGTGCTGATCACCTATCCGGTCAGCCGCGACAAGCTGGACGTGTTCACCGAAATCCTGACCCCGGCCAAGGTCGAACCCCGCGCCCAGCGCACGGCGGAACTGACGGCGGTGATCCTGATGCTCGTCGGCTCGAACCGCGGCGTGGCGGTCCTGCCCGACTGGGTGATGCGCGAGGTCAGGACCAACGCCGATTACATCACCCGTCCGCTTGGCCCCGGTCCGGTCACCAAACGCATGTATGCCGCCACGCGCGAGGAGGACGCCGCCAAACCCTACATCGGCCATTTCCTGCGCCTCGCGCGATCCGAGCCGGTGAAGCTGCAACGCGGCCAGGCGGACGCCCGCCTCACAACCGCATCGTCACCACCGGCCACAGCGACAGGACCAGAAGCCCCGCCATGGTCCAGTTGAACAGCGTCAGCCGCCCCGGTGCCTCCAGCCAGCGCCGCACCCCCTGGCCCGCCGCCGCCCACAGCGAGACCGACGGCAGGTTGACCAGCGCGAAGGCCCCCGCAACCAGTCCGTAGGCCGCGACCGATGGCTCGGTCACATAGGCCGAGACCGCCCCCAGCGCCATCGCCCAAGCCTTGGGGTTCACCCACTGGAAGGCCGCCGCCTGAAGGAAGGTCATCGGCCGCGGCTTCGCCCGCCCCGCGCCCGGCGCCCCCGCATGGGCGATCTTCCAGGCCAGCCACAGCATGTAGCCGACCGAAAGAAGCTTCAGCCCCGTCAGCGCCGGCGGCCAGGCAGTGAACACGCCCGCCAGACCAAGCCCGACCAGGAACACCATCAACGCATGGCCCAGGCTGATCCCCAGGATGTGCGGCAGCGTCCGGCGAAAGCCGAAGTTCACTCCACTTGCCAGAATCATCATGTTGTTCGGCCCCGGCGTGACCGAGGTGACGAAGGCAAAGCCCAGAAGGGCAAGAAACAGTTCACTGCTCATCCCGCAATCCTGCATCGTCATCGGCGCCAAGGGATTGCAAATGTGCTAAGTTCTCGAATACTCCTGCAACAAATGACCAAGCTTGACGACATTGACCGCCGGATATTGCGCGAACTGTCGCGCGACGCCCGCCAGCCCAACCTCGCGCTGGCCGACCGCGTGGGCCTGTCCCCCTCTGCCTGCCTGCGCCGGGTGCAGGGGCTCGAACGCGCCGGCATCATCCGCGGCTACCGCGCCGTGCTCGACCATCAGAAGCTGGGCATCGGCTTCGTGGCCTATGTCACCGTCGGCCTCGGCATCCATACCAAGGCCGCGCAGGAGGCCTTCGAACGCGCCGTCGCCCGCGCGCCCGAGGTCCGCGAATGCCACAACATCACCGGGACGGTGGAATACCTGCTGCGCGTCGAAACCGCCGACCTGCCGGCCTACAAGCACTGGCACACCGAAATCCTCGGCACCCTGCCCCAGGTCCGCGCGATCACCACCTTCGTCGTCATGGGCAGCCCCAAGGACGACCGCGCCTGATCAGCCCCCGCGCCCCCCTCTTGCCCTTTGCCAAATACTCTCGGGGGGTGCGGGGGGCGAAGCGCCCCCGCGGGCCGGGGCCACAGCGACCAGAGCTTGACCTCCGCCGTGCCCTTCCCCACCCTGCCGGCGCAAAGGGGGACAGGATGACCGTCTGCTACACGACCGACCGCATGCTGCATTTCGGCGATTGCGACATCTCGGGCACCGCCTACTATCCGGCCTATCTCAACATGCTCAACGGCGTGGTCGAGGAGTTCTGGGCCCATATCGGCTGGCCCTGGCACGAGATCATCTGGAAGGAACGCTGGGGCACGCCCACCGTGCACCTGTCCTGCGACTTCTCGAAACCCTCGTTCTTCGGCGACCGGTTGACCTTCCGCATCTCCATCCTGAAGGTCGGCAGGTCCTCGGTGCGGCTGCACCACACCATCCACTGCGGTGACGAACACCGCTGGTCGGTGGAACAGGTGCTGGCGGCAAGCTGGCTTGACACGCACACCTCGATGCCCTGGCCGCCCGAGGTGAAGGCCAAGCTCGAAAGCCTGATGACCCCGCCCGAGCCCGCCGACCGCCGCGCCGTGGGGGCGCCCGGCTAGCCCTGCACCGTGTGCTCGGCATTGCCGATGATCAGGCTCTTGCCGGAATAGATGTCGCCGGTCATCTGCAAGGCCAGCCGCTGGGCATCCCGTTTCCGCACGCTTTCGGCAATCGCCTCGACCTCGTCACGATCGACCCCCAGCACCTCCAGCGCCTCGCCGCCCAGTGCCAGGGCCGAGTGGAACACCTCGCGCATCTGGTGGTCCACGCCCTCGTGGATCAGTTCCAGCGCATGCGCCCGGTCCCAGGCCCGGGCCAGGACCACGGCCTTGGGGAATTCGTGCTTCACCAGCCGCGCGATCCGTGTCGTCACCTCCTTGCGGTCGGTGGCGACGATCACCGCCCGCGCCGTCCCCGCCCCCGCCGCATGCAGGATGTCCAGTCGCGTGCCGTCGCCGAACCAGACCTTGAAGCCGAAGGTCTCGGCCGCGCGGATCATCTCGGGGTCGTCGTCGATGATGGTGATCGAACATTTCCGCGCCAGCAGCGGCTGGCTGGCGATCTGGCCAAAGCGCCCGAAGCCGATGATCAGCACGCTGGCGCTCTGCCCATCCGGCGCCTCCATCCCCTCGGTGGACAGCGCAGGCGCGGGCCGGAAACGGTCATGCAGGATCACCATCAGTGGCGTCATCACCATCGAGAGGATGATGATCGCGTTCAGGATCGCGGTCTCCTCTGGCGACAAGAGCCCGACCGCCAGCGCGGCGGAATAGAGGACAAAGGCGAACTCGCCGCCCTGCGCCATCAGCACCGCGCGTTCCAGCGCCTCGGCATGGGGGGCCTTCATCAGCCGCGCCACGCCGTAGATGATCGCCGATTTCAGCACCATCAGCGCCACGACGCTGACCGCCACCAGCCCCCAGTTCCGGGCAATGACCGAAAGGTCCAGCGCCATGCCGACCGCCAGGAAGAACAGCCCCAGAAGGATGCCCCGGAACGGCTCGACATCCGCCTCAAGCTGGTGACGAAAGCTCGATTCCGACAGCAGCACGCCCGCAAGGAAGGCCCCCATCGCCGCCGAAAGGCCGCCCAGCTGCATCCACAGCGCCGCCCCCAGAACGACCAGCAGCGCCGCCGCCGTCATCACCTCGCGCGCGCGGGATGCCGCCAGCAGCCGGAACATCGGGTTCAGCAGATAGACCCCGGCCACGACCAGCGCGCCAATCGCGCCCAGCCCGATTGCGACGCCGATCAGCCGGTCGGCCAGCGTCACCTCCTCGCCCCCGGGGGCAAGAAAGGCAACCAGCGCCAGCAGGGGCACGATGGCCAGATCCTCCAGCAGAAGGATCGACACGATCCGCTGGCCCTTGGGGGTGGAGATGTCGTTCCTTTCCTGCAGCATCTGCATCACGATTGCGGTCGAGGTCAGCGTGAACCCTGCGCCCGCGATCAGCGACCCCGCATAGGGATAGCCCAGCGCAACGCCCACCAGCCCCAGGATGGCGACGCAGAGCAGCACCTGGGTCAGCCCGAGGCCAAGAATGTCCCGCCGCATCGCCCAAAGCTTCGACGGCTCCATCTCCAGCCCGATGATGAAGAGGAACATCACGACGCCCAGTTCCGCCACATGCAGGATCGCCATCGGGTCCGAGAACAGCCCCAGCCCGAACGGCCCGATCGCCAGCCCGGCGGCAAGGTAGCCCAGCACCGATCCCAGCCCGATCCGCTTGAACACCGGCACCGTGACAACCGCCGCGCCAAGCAGCGTCACGACCGACACCAGATCCACGCCCGCCGATTCCGTTGCCATGCCGGTGCTCCTGTTTCCGATGGCGCAGGCTGTCCCGCCGCGCACCCGCGCGCAACCGCAAAACCGCCGTAGGTCGGGCTTCAGACCGACTCGCCCGGATGCCGGCTGATCCGATGCCCGAAGATGTCGAAATCGACCCAGGTTCCCGTGCTCCGCCCCTCGCGGCAGCCAAGGATGCCGCCATGGAAGGCGCGGGCCTCGTCAAGGCTGGCGACATGGTAGGCCAGATGGAAGGGGGTCGGCATGAGGGCGCTGCGGTCGGGTCGGGACGAGGCAGGCCGAAAGCCTTGCCCTGCGCAACGACCCTCCTGCCGCAAGGGCGGATCAGGGATGAATATTCCGTAAACCCCCGCAGCCAACCCGTTGATTTCCTTATCTTGCACAGGTCTGTCCACTGTGGACAGCTTCCCGTTGCCACCCGCCCCGATCCCTCCTAGGCTGCCCCCGAACAAGGGAGGAACGACCCATGACCGACAGACCCCTCGGCTTCGAGACGCTTGCCATCCACGCCGGCACCGCACCCGACCCCGCCACCGGCGCCCGGCAGGTGCCGATCTACCAGACCACCGCCTACGTCTTCCGCGATGCCGACCACGCGGCCAAGCTCTTCAACCTGCAAGAGGTGGGCTACATCTACTCGCGCCTGACCAACCCCACGGTCTCGGCACTGGCGAACCGGGTGGCGGCACTGGAAGGCGGCGCGGGGGCCATCGCCTGCTCCTCGGGCCACGCGGCGCAGATCATGGCGCTCTTTCCGCTGATGCAGCCGGGGCGCAACATCGTCGCCTCGACCAGGCTCTACGGCGGCACGATCCAGCAGTTCTCCAACACCATCCGCAAGTTCGGCTGGTCCGCGAAATTCGTCGATTTCGACGACCCCAGGGCCATCGAGGCCGCGATCGACGCCGACACCCGCGCGCTCTTCTGCGAGACGATCTGCAACCCCGGCGGCGCGCTCTCTGACCTGCCCGCCATCGCCCGCATCGCGGACCGGGCCCATATCCCGCTGATCGTCGACAACACCACGGCCAGCCCCTACCTCTGCCGCCCGATCGAGCACGGCGCGACGCTCGTCGTCCATTCGGCCACCAAGTATCTGACCGGGAATGGCACCGTCACCGGCGGGATCGTGGTGGATTCCGGCAAGTTCGACTGGTCGAAGGACGACAAGTTCCCCTCGCTGTCGCAGCCCGAGCCCGCCTATCACGGCCTCGTCTTCCACCCGACGCTCGGCAACATGGCCTTCACCTTCCACTCCATCGCCATCGGCCTGCGCGACCTCGGCATGACGATGAACCCGCAAGGGGCGCACTATACCCTGAAGGGGATCGAGACGCTTGCCCTCAGGATGGAGCGGCACGTCCGGAACGCCCAGATCGTCGCGGAATGGCTGGAACAGGATCCCCGGATCGGCAAGGTCACCTACCCCGGCCTGAAGTCCTCGCCCTATCACAAGCTGGCGCAGTCGATCACGCCCAAGGGGCCCGGCGCGCTGTTCACCTTCAGCGTCAAGGGCGGATACGAGGCCTGCGTCAGGCTGATCGACAACGTCAAGCTCTTCAGCCATGTCGCGAACCTCGGCGACACGCGCAGCCTCATCATCCATTCGGCCTCGACCACCCACCGGCAGCTGACCGAAGAGGCGCAGATCAAGGCGGGCGCGGCACCGGACGTGGTGCGGGTGTCAATCGGCATCGAGGATGTGCGCGACATCATCGCCGATCTCGACCAGGCGCTGGCCAAGGCCACGGCCTGACCGGAACCGCGCGCGTCCCGCCGCTTCAGCCCCCGGTCGCGGGGCCCAGCGGCGGGGCGGTGAACATGCCCTTCGGCAGCGGCGCGAGCCAGGCGATCCTTGCCCGCGCCCGGACGGGCTGATCCGGCGCCCAGTCCAGCACGACCTGCACCACCCGGCAGAGCTGCGCCTCGGCCCGCGATGCGCAGGCGTCCGTTGCCGCGGACAGGGCGGCCGTCAGCGCCGCCTCGACACTGCCCGCCGCCTCGGCCCCGGCCTCCAGCGTCAATGCGGTCGTGTCGCTGCGCAGGACATGCGCGGCAAGATCCGGCAGATCGGCCGTGTCGGGCAGGCGATAGACCAGTTCCAGCCGGAACCGCGCCGTGCCCGCGACCGGATCGACGCTACCCTCGACCACCCGCGCCGCATTGACCGCGCAATCCGTGGCCAGCGACTGCACCAGCACGGCGCAGAGCCCCTCGGCCACCTTCGGCGCGCGGATGTCGGCCAGCACCTGAAGATATACGGGCTGCGGCAGGGTCTCACCCTCGGCCAGCAGGTCCGTCAGCCGCGCCTGCCGGGTCACCGTGACCGTCCGGCCTTCGGCGAAACGCTCCTGCGCCAGATAGGCCCTGACCTCGGCCTGCGGCACCAGACCGCCCGAGGGCGAGACGAGCCAGGTCTGCCGCGGCGCCGACGCGGCGGCCGCCGGCATGCCCGCTTCGGGCGCCTGAGCCGCGGAAACGTCGGCCTCTGCCTTCGGCAGGCCCCGCCAGTATTGCCAGCCGGCGGCGCCGAAGCCCACCGCCATCAACAGGACCCCGGTTCCGATCAGAAGGCGCAGCATCAGAAGGACACTCCCTGCCGCAGATAGGCCAGATCGCCGAAGGCGAAACTGGTGGCGATGGCCTTGACCTGGCCGGCAAAGCTCTTCGCCGCATCGCCCTGGCCGCGGATCTCGAAGTAGGTATCCTGCGTCGTGCGGATGCGCGCGCCCTCGATCGGCGCATAGACCGCCAGCGGCCCCGCCTCGCCCGGCACGGGGCCGACGACCGAGACCATGCCCTCGTCGAATCCGGCGCGGGTCTCCGCGGCCGACACGCCGAAGGTGTCGCGGAACCAGGTGTTCCACGCCAGGGTCGCCTCCTGCATGGCCGCGTGTTTCGCCTCGGCCTCCCTTCGACCGGCCTCGGGGCCCGAGGTCAGCACCTCGAAGAAGCGGTGGCCGGGGTTCAGGGGATAGGCCGGCGCCAGGCCGCAGGCCGCCAGCGCCTCGGCCGGCATGACCTCGACCGGCACCACCGGGTCAAGAT
>JBKBRG010000020.1:0-14108 GCA_046292325.1 Tabrizicola sp. | reverse complement strand
TCAAGCTTTACACCGAGGGCTTCCACGTCCCCGCCGGCGAGGTCTATGCCGCGGTCGAGGCGCCGAAGGGCGAATTCGGGGTCTATCTGGTGTCCGACGGCACCAACCGGCCCTACCGCGCCAAGATCCGCGCGCCGGGCTATCTGCACCTGCAAAGCATGGACCACATCGCCAAGGGCCACCAGCTGGCCGATGTCTCGGCCATCATCGGCACGATGGACGTGGTCTTCGGGGAGATCGACCGCTGATGCCGGACGTGACGTTCAATCTGTGGACCCTGATCCTGGGCGCGGTCGCCGGCCTCGCCGGGGTTCTGGGCTCCCGCTATGGCCACAAGCTGGTCATGGGCGCCGTCTCGGGCGCCGTGGCCGCCGTGGTCCTGACCTTCGCCAGAGGATATTTCTGAGCCATGCTGCGCCGTCTGCACCACACCCAGCCCGACAGTTTCGCCTTCACCCCGGCGAACCTGGAATGGGCGAGGGCCCAGATCACCAAATATCCCGAGGGCCGGCAGGCCAGCGCGATCATCCCGCTTCTGTGGCGCGCGCAGGAGCAGGAAGGCTGGCTGTCCCGCCCGGCGATCGAATATGTCGCCGACATGCTGGGGATGCCCTATATCCGGGCCCTGGAAGTGGCGACCTTCTACTTCATGTTCCAGCTGCAACCCGTGGGCTCTGTCGCCCATATCCAGATCTGCGGCACCACCAGCTGCATGATCTGCGGCGCCGAGGATCTGGTCGCGGTGGCCAAGGAGCTGATCGCGCCGACGCCGCACACGCTGTCGGCGGACGGCAAGTTCAGCTGGGAAGAGGTCGAGTGCATGGGGGCCTGCGCCAATGCGCCGATGGCCCAGATCGGCAAGGACTATTACGAGGACCTGACCGGAGAGAAGCTGCGCGAGCTGATCGGCCGGTTCCGCAAGGGCGAGGTGCCGGTGCCGGGGCCGCAGAACGGGCGCTATGCCTCCGAGCCGGCGGGCGGGCTGACCAGCCTGAAGGAGTTCGCATCCGGCCGCAGGCAATACAATGCCAGCGCCCAGGCCGCGGTGGATCTGAAGGATACCGTCAAGCGCATCGACGGGACCGAAGTCCCGCTGACGACGCCCTGGCTGGGTGGCGCGGCGAAGGCCAGGCCTGCGAAGGCGCAAGCGGGCGGGTCGCAGGCGGTGTCGGTGACCCCGGCAGAGCCGGCCGGCCGCGCCGCGCCCGAGGAAAAGCCGCGGTCGAAGGGCACTGCCAAGGCTGCTGACGCCACGTCCGGCGTGACGCCCGAGCCCGCCGCTCCCGCCGTGGCCAGCCGCAAGCCCAAGGCGCTGAAGGCGGCGCGGAAGGGCAAGCCCGATAATCTGAAACTGATTCTCGGCATCGGTCCCAAGCTTGAGGCGCTGTGTCACCGGCTTGGCTTCTTCCATTTCGACCAGATCGCCGGGTGGACGGCCGAGGAGATTGCCTGGGTCGACGAGAACCTGGAAGGGTTCAAGGGCCGCGTGAGCCGCGACAAATGGGTGGAACAGGCCCGGATCCTTGCGGCAGGCGGGTCGGTCGAGGACGCCGAGGCGGCAGCGCGCGACTGAGTATGACAGGTGATCGCCCGGATCCGGCAAGGGCCGGACCGGCGAAGGGAGCGGGTGGATGTTGGACCGGGACGACGACACGACGATCGGCAAGGGGGGGTGGACACTGGTCCTGGCCTCGGGCCTGATATTCTTCGTCGTCCTGCGCCACGTCTTCCACTACTTTCTGTTCCCCTCGGTGGCCTTCGCGGTGGCGATCGCGCTGGTCGTGATGTTGATCCTCTACCGCCTCGCCGAGGCGGTGAGCCGCCACGACGAGGCCGAGGCCAGGCGCCAGGTCCGCAGGATCGTCCCGGCTTCGGCGCTGTCCGAGGGCACCAGCCGGGTGAGCGGCATCGAAGGGGCGCAGGCTTCGGCGGTGGTGGCGGTGCCGGTGCGTCCCGGTCCGGCGACGCCGGTCCCGCAGCGTCCCTCCGCGAAGGTCACCCCCTTGGCGAAGGTCGAGGCCGCGCCGCTGATCATTCCGCCGCAATCCGCTCTGGCGCCGGCGCCCGCAGCCGAGGCGGTGCCGCAAGCCCCGGTAGCTCCGGTCGAGGCGGCGCCTCCGCAGGGCCCTGTCGCGGAGTCGCCTCTGGGTGCTGCACCGCACCCTGCCGTCAAGACGGCCCCAAACCCGAAGGCCGAAACCAAGGCCGAAGCCAAGACGGGTGCCAAGGCGGGGACAAGGTCGGGCGCGGGCGGCAGGTCGGCCGCGAAATCCGCCGGGAAGGTTGCAGCGCCGGCGACCGCCAAGCCGACGGTCGGGTTCAAGGGCAAGGCCCGGCCGGAAGCCAAGGCCGACGCCGTGTCGGTGGCCGCTCCGGCGTCCGAAGGCGCCCCCAGGTCCAGGACCGGCACCAGGGCCAGGGCGGCCACCAGGCCGAAGGCCGAGACGGCGCCCGCGAGCGGACTGGTGCGACTCGCCGCGCCTCGCGGCGGCAAGGCAGACGACCTGAAGATGATCGACGGGGTCGGCCCGGCGCTCGAGCGGCTGATGAACAGCCTGGGCTTCTACCATTTCGACCAGATCGCCGCCTGGACCGAGGCGGATATCGCGCTGGTCGATGCCGAGATGAAATCGTTCAAGGGCCGCGCGACGCGGGACAAATGGGTGCTCCAGGCGAAGATCCTGGCGAATGGAGGGACTGCAGAAGAAGCCGCCGCCGCCGCCGCCAAGGCGTGACGGTCAAACGAAGCAACGCGGAAACCGGGATTGCCGGGCCGCCCAGACGGGAGTGACATGGAATGCGCAGTGCAGAGAACGTGAATGCCCCTTGGCTGGGCGGATGGATCATCGGGGCGGCGGCCGGGGTGGTGGCCTTCGGCGCGCTGATCGCGGTGGGCAAGTTCGACTACTCGCCCGCCGGCGGGATCGGGATCGCGATCGCCTTGCTGGTCGGGGCCTTCCTCGGCCTTCCCTCGGGGGCGAAATCGCCGGCAACGGTCGCGCGGGGCATGGCGGCCCCGGCGCAACCCGCTGCCGCGCCGGTCGCGGCCCCAGCAGCCGCGCCCGCTGCCTTAGCCGCGATGCCGGCCGAGGCCCATGCGGGGCCGGAGCGGCTTTCGGCGCCGCGAGGCGGCAAGGCCGATGACCTGAAGGAAATCGAGGGCATCGGCCCGGCGATGGAGAAGCTGGTCAACGAGCTGGGCTTCTACCACTTCGACCAGATCGCCAACTGGTCGGACGCCGACGTGGCCTGGGTCGATGCGAACCTGAAGGGCTTCAAGGGCCGCGTGACCCGCGACAAGTGGGTGGCGCAGGCGAAGATCATCGTCAACGAAGGGCTTGAGGCGTTCCGCGAACGCGCCAGGACCAACGACTACTGAGCCCCGGAGAGGCACACCCCTCATGCAGAACCGTCCCGACCCGGCTGATCTCCAGCGCGCCCGACAGGTGCGGCTGGTGGCCATCGTCCTGGCCGGGACGATGCTGGTCTGGATGGGGGCGCAGCTCCTGGGCGGGCAACTCGGGTTGGAGGCGCGCTATGTGTTCCTCTTCGACCTTCTGGCCATCGCGGGCTTCGTCTGGGCCCTGGTGGTGACGTATCAGATCTGGCGCGGACGCCGGGGTTAGGAACTTACGATGCTCAAGGATCAGGACCGCATTTTCACCAACCTCTACGGGATGCATGACCGCAGCCTGAAAGGGGCGATGAAGCGCGGGCATTGGAACGGCACCGCCGAGATCATCAAGCGCGGACGCGACACGATCATCGAGCAGGTCAAGGCCTCGGGCCTGCGCGGCCGGGGGGGCGCGGGCTTCCCCACGGGCCTGAAATGGAGCTTCATGCCCAAGCAGTCGGACGGGCGCCCGTCCTATCTGGTGGTGAACGCCGACGAATCCGAGCCCGGGACCTGCAAGGACCGGGAAATCATGCGCCACGATCCGCATACGCTGATCGAGGGCTGCCTGATCGCCAGCTTCGCCATGGGGGCGAACACCTGTTACATCTACATCCGCGGCGAATACATCCGCGAGCGCGAGGCGCTGCAAGCCGCGATCGACGAATGCTACGACGCCGGGCTTCTGGGCAAGAATGCCGCGAAGTCCGGCTGGGACTTCGACCTCTACCTGCACCATGGCGCCGGCGCCTATATCTGCGGCGAGGAAACCGCGCTGCTGGAAAGCCTGGAAGGCAAGAAGGGCATGCCGCGGATGAAGCCGCCGTTCCCGGCGGGATCGGGCCTTTACGGGTGCCCGACCACGGTGAACAACGTGGAATCGATCGCGGTGGTGCCGACCATCCTGCGCCGGGGGCCGGACTGGTTCGCCTCCTTCGGTCGCCCGAACAATACCGGGACGAAGCTGTTCGGGATCTCGGGCCATGTGATGCAGCCCTGCGTCGTGGAAGAGACGATGTCGATCCCGCTGAAGGAACTGCTCGACCGCCACTGCGGCGGCGTGCGGGGCGGCTGGAAGAACCTGAAGGCGGTGATCCCCGGCGGCTCCTCGGTGCCTTTGCTGACGCAGGCGCAATGCGACGACGCGATCATGGATTTCGACTGGCTGCGCGAGCAGCGCTCCGGTCTCGGCACGGCGGCGGTGATCGTGATGGACCAGTCCACCGACGTGATCAAGGCGATCTGGCGGCTGTCGAAGTTCTACAAGCACGAAAGCTGCGGCCAGTGCACCCCCTGCCGCGAGGGCACGGGCTGGATGATGCGGGTGATGGACCGGCTGGTGCGCGGCGAGGCGGAAATCGAGGAGATCGACATGCTTCTGTCGGTGACGAAGCAGGTCGAGGGTCATACGATCTGCGCCCTGGGCGATGCGGCGGCCTGGCCGATCCAGGGCCTGATCCGCGCCTTCCGCGACGAGATCGAGGACCGGATCAAGGCCCGCAAGACCGGGCGCATCAGCGCGGTCGCGGCGGAGTGATGCGGATGGCGCTGGCCCTTTCGGTGCTGTTGGCCCAGGCCGCCTGTGTCGGGACGGCTCCGACTGCCCCTGTCGCGCAGGGCACGGTCCGGGGACCGGTGCGCGTCACCAACAATGGCCAGCCGTTCCAGATGTGGGAGGGCGCGCTTGCCCGCAGGGCGGCGGATGCGGCCTGCGGCGGGAAGGTCAAGGTCTCGATCTACGACCGATATGACCGGGCGACCGGCGAATGGGTCTATCCGGAGGGTTGCGCATGACGCGCGCCGGCACCCCGGGTCACAAGTCGCTGAGAACGGCGGCTTGTCATGGCATATCAACGGGGGGTGGCCCCATTTCCGGCGCACGAGCAGCAGTCGGTCGTCGGCTGCTGAATCCAGCCAAGGAGGCCAACATGCTTCGCACTCTGACCCTTGCCCTGACCCTTGCCGCCACGCCCGCGCTGGCGCTGGTGCCGATCAACGAAGACCCGGTGATCCACGACAAGCTCTTGCAGGGCTTTATCGGCGATGCCATCGCCGACAATTGCCCGACGATCAAGCCGCGCACGATGCGGGCGCTGGGAGAATTGAACAACCTTCGCGACTATGCCCTGAAGCAGGGCTACACTGCCGATGTCGTCCGCGACTTCGTGCGGTCCAAGGAAGAGAAGGCGAAGTTCAAGGCCGAGGCTGCCGAATGGCTGAAGGCCAGGGGCGCCGAGCCCGGCAATGCCGAGGCCTATTGCCGGATCGGCGAGGAGGAGATCGCCAAGGGCTCTCTGGCGGGATCGCTGCTGAGGTCGACGAAATGACCGCAGCCCGTCACCTGGCCGCGTTGACCGAGCGGTGCCCTCCGGCCCCCACCGACGACCCGCGCATGGCGCGGGTCAAGGCGGCGCGCGACCGGGCGAACGGGCCGGGCAAGCGTCGCGATGCCGGCGCGGTTGAAGCATCTCGAAGCGCATGGCGACAGCGGCCATGCCTTCGTCTGGACATATCTGAAGGAAGCGCAGGCGTGGAAGACACGCGGCTGCGCGCAAGGGGCGGCGGAGTAAGGCCATGACCAATCTCAGGAAAATCAACATCGACGGGATCGAGGTCGAGGTCGATGGCGCGATGACCATCATCCAGGCGGCCGAGGTCGCCGGGGTGGAGATTCCGCGTTTCTGCTACCACGAGCGGCTGTCGATCGCCGGCAACTGCCGGATGTGTCTGGTCGAGGTGGTGGGCGGCCCGCCGAAACCGGCGGCCTCCTGCGCGATGCAGGTGCGCGACCTGCGCCCCGGCCCGAACGGCGAGGCGCCGGTGGTCAGGACGCGCTCGCCGATGGTGAAGAAGGCCCGCGAGGGGGTGATGGAGTTCCTGCTCATCAACCACCCGCTCGACTGCCCGATCTGCGACCAGGGCGGCGAATGCGACCTGCAGGATCAGGCAATGGCCTATGGCGTCGATTTCAGCCGCTACCGCGAGCCGAAGCGGGCATCCGAGGACCTGAACCTCGGCCCCCTGGTCGCGACCAAGATGACGCGCTGCATTTCCTGCACCCGCTGCGTGCGCTTTACCACCGAGGTCGCCGGCATCACCCAGATGGGCCAGACCGGCCGGGGCGAGGATGCCGAGATCACCAGCTATCTGAACGCCACGCTGGATTCGAACCTCCAGGGCAACATCATCGACCTCTGCCCGGTGGGGGCGCTGACCTCGAAGCCCTATGCCTTCACCGCCCGGCCGTGGGAGCTGACCAAGACCGAATCGATCGACGTGATGGACGCGCTGGGGTCGAACATCCGCATCGACACCAAGGGCCGCGAGGTCATGCGCATCCTGCCGCGCAACCATGACGGCGTGAACGAGGAGTGGATCTCCGACAAGACCCGCTTCATCTGGGACGGGCTGCGCCGGCAGCGGCTGGACACGCCCTACGTCCGCGAGAACGGGCGCTTGCGCAAGGCCTCCTGGGCCGAGGCGCTGGCGAAGGCCGCCGAAGCGATGAAGGGCAGGAAGGTCGCCGGTCTGGTCGGCGATCTGGCCCCGGTCGAGGCGGCCTACAGCCTGAAGTTGCTGGTCGAATCGCTGGGCGGCAATGTCGAGTGCCGCACCGATGGGGCGAGGCTGCCCGCCGGCAACCGCTCGGCCTATGTCGGCACGGCGAAGATCGAGGACATCGACAGCGCGAAGGTGATCCTGCTGATCGGGACCAACCCGCGAATCGAGGCTCCGGTGCTGAATGCCCGCATCCGCAAGGCCTGGGCGGCCGGTGCGATGGTGGGGCTGATCGGCGAGGCGGCCGACCTGACCTATGACTACAAGCACATGGGCACCGACCGCGCGGCGCTGGTGGACCTCGTTGGCCGGGTGACGCAGAAGGACAACACGCTGGTCATCATCGGCCAGGGCGCGATCAACGAGGCGGATGGCGAGGCGGTGCTGAGCCAGGCGATGGCCTATGCGACGGGGGCGGGGGCCAGGTTCATGGTCCTGCACACGGCGGCCTCGCGCGTCGGCGCGATGGACGTGGGCGCGGTGACCGAGGGCGGGCTGGCCATGGCCACGCAAGGGGCGCAGGTGATCTACAACCTCGGCGCCGACGAGGTCGAGATCAGCCGCGACGGTGCCGACGCGCCCTTCGTGATCTATCAGGGCAGCCATGGCGACCGGGGGGCGAACCGGGCGGACATCATCCTGCCGGGTGCGGCCTATACCGAAGAGAACGGGCTGTTCGTCAACACCGAAGGGCGGCCGCAGCTGGCCTTCCGGGCCGGCTTCGCCCCCGGTGAGGCGAAGGAAAACTGGGCGATCCTGCGGGCGCTGTCGGCCGAGGTCGGACATCAGCTGCCGTGGGATTCGCTCGCGGGCCTGCGCGCGGCGCTGGTCAAGGCGCATCCGCACCTGGGCCGCATCGACGAAGTGCCCGAGAACGCATGGCAGCCCCTGCCGGTCAAGGCGCCGGCCAAGGCCACGTTCCGCAATGCCATCAGGGATTTCTACCTGACCAATCCCATCGCCCGCGCTTCGGCGGTGATGGCCGAGCTGTCGGCGATGGCCAAGGCCCGTGCGGCGGCCCCGATTGCGGCGGAGTAGGGCCGTGGCGCAACGCCTTTCCCTGCTGGCGACCCTTGGCACCGCGACAGCGGCGCTGGGGGCTTGCGCACCTGCCGGAGAGGTGCCAGAGGAACGCGGGCAAGCGCCGGTCTATCAGGGGGTCTCGACGATCCTGCTCGACAAGGACCTGGTCAGCGTCACCGTCGCCCTGCGGGGCGGGGACGGGGGACCGGATGTCGAGGCCTATGGCCGCTGCGCTGCCGCGCAATATGCGCTGGATCAAGGGTTCGGGTTCGCACGGCAGGTGCGGACCATCGTGAGGAAGGACGGTCGGACATGGATGGGGGATGCGGCCTATCTGCTCTCGGCCGAACTGCCCGAGGGCTTGCGGACCATCGACGTCAAGGCGGCGGTGGCGGATTGTGCGGCGCTTGGAATACCGACGCATTGAGGATGAGGGACTGACATGGACGGGTTTCTTGCCACGGGGTTCGGGACGGCGGTGCTGATCGCGGCGCAGTCGCTTCTGATCGTGGCCTTCGTGATGCTGAGCCTTCTGTTCCTGGTCTATGCCGACCGCAAGGTCTGGGCGGCGGTGCAGATGCGGCGTGGCCCGAACGTGGTGGGGCCTTTCGGCCTGCTGCAATCGGTGGCCGATGCGCTGAAATATGTGGTCAAGGAAATCGTCGTGCCCGCCGGGGTGGACCGCCCGGTCTTCTTCCTGGCGCCGATGCTGTCCTTCGTGCTGGCGATCCTGGCCTGGGCGGTGATCCCCTTCGATGACGGCTGGGTGCTGGCCAACATCAATGTGGCGATCCTGTTCGTCTTCGCCGTCTCCAGCCTTGAGGTCTACGGCGTGATCATGGGCGGCTGGGCCTCGAACTCGAAGTATGCGTTCCTCGGGTCGTTGCGGTCGGCGGCGCAGATGATCTCCTACGAGGTGTCGCTGGGCCTGATCATCATCGGCGTCATCCTCTCGACCGGAGCGATGAACTTCGGCGCCATCGTGGCGGCGCAGGACGGGGACTGGGGCCTGTTCAACTGGTACTGGCTGCCGCATCTGCCCATGGTGGTGCTGTTCTTCATCAGTGCCCTGGCCGAGACGAACCGCCCGCCCTTCGACCTGCCGGAAGCGGAATCGGAACTCGTGGCGGGGTTCATGGTGGAGTATTCCTCGACCCCCTACCTTCTGTTCATGGCGGGCGAATACATCGCGATTTTCCTGATGTGCGCCCTCATCAGCCTTCTGTTCTTCGGCGGCTGGCTGTCGCCGATCCCGGGGCTGGCCGATGGCTGGTGGTGGATGGTCGCCAAGATGTGGCTGTTCTTCTTCATGTTCGCCATGGTGAAGGCCATCGTCCCCCGCTACCGCTATGACCAGCTGATGCGGATCGGCTGGAAGGTCTTCCTGCCGCTGTCCCTTGGCTGGGTCGTGCTGGTGGCGTTCCTGGCGAAGTTTGAAGTGCTGGGTGGGTTCTGGGCCCGCTGGGCTGTGGGGGGGTGAGATGAGCGCGCACCTCGCAAGATTTAACACACCGTGCCTAGCAACGGCGATGCTCCTTTCTTCCCTAGGATCTACGGCTTCGGCGCAGCAATCAAAGCCCACTCCTCGTAAGCTTGCCGAAGATTTGTGCGGACCGCAGCTTGTGGCATTTGAGGCGAGTGCGGGAGAGGTGCCTTCGCCTTGGCAAGGACCCTCGGCCACTTCAGAACTGCCAGCTTGGATGACCCCGGAAAGTGCCCGAATTCGTGTATGGTCTATGTCAGCCCTAGCGCTGGTGGATACGGTTTCGAGTGCGCCGTCAGCGGTCCGCTCTTCCGAGTTTCGAGATGAAGCAGTCGTCCGTCTTCGCGCAGGGCTTGCCGTCACCAAATGCTTGACGCCCACGGATGAGCATTGGCGGGGAGCAGAGTTCCCCGAAGTTGAGACGCTCCTGGCAGAGGATCAGACGTTCATGAAGGAAATGCGGTCGACGGAGTGCTTTGTGAAACGCTCAGAGGACTTGCTCGAGGTGCTTGTCAGCGACTTAAAGAGTGGTCCGCTCCAAGATGCGATTGAAGACGTGCGTGAGAAGCCCTGCGAAACGAAGGAATGAAGATGTCCAACATCGACTGGACCCGCGCCACGAAGTATTTCCTGCTGATGGACTTCATCAAGGGCTTCGGCCTGGGGATGAAGTATTTCTTCGCGCCGAAATCGACGGTGAACTACCCGCACGAGAAGGGGCCGCTGTCGCCCCGCTTTCGCGGCGAACATGCGCTGCGCCGCTATCCGAACGGCGAGGAACGCTGCATCGCCTGCAAGCTGTGCGAGGCGGTCTGCCCGGCGCAGGCGATCACCATCGACGCCGAACCGCGCGAGGACGGGTCGCGCCGCACCACGCGCTATGACATCGACATGACCAAGTGCATCTACTGCGGCTTCTGCCAGGAGGCCTGCCCGGTCGATGCCATCGTCGAAGGCCCGAACTTCGAATTCTCGACCGAGACGCGGGAAGAGCTGTTCTACACCAAGGAGAAACTTCTTGAGAACGGCGCCCGCTGGGAGGCCGAGATCGCCCGCAACCTCGAACTTGACGCCCCTTACCGCTGATGACCGACGACTTCGCCAAGATGTTTTCCGCCTGGATGGAGAGTGGCCAGAAGATGGCCCAGGCCTTCATGCCGGGCATGGAGAACTTTGACGCGAAGACCATGGAAAAGCTCTTTCCGGTCATGCCGAAGGAACTTCTGGAGATGTGGTTCGGCAAGACCTTCAACCCCGAAGGCCTGGATGCGCGGACGCGCTTTCTGGTCACCATCGCGGCCCTGACGGTGCTGGGGCCGATGGGAGAGCCGCAGTTGCGGATGACGATCAGGAACGCCCTGTCGGCCGGGGCCACGAAACGCGAGGTCGCGGAAGTGATCTGGCAGATGTCCATGTTCGGCGGGGTGCCCGCCATGCAGAAGGCGCTGGAAGTGGCCCAGTCCGTCTTCGCCGAGATCCCTGAGGAGAAAGACGCATGACCGTCTTCAGTTTCGCCTTCCACATGTTCGCCGTGATCACGGTGGTCTCGGGCCTGATGGTGACGCTGAGCCGCAACCCGGTGCATTCGGTGCTGTGGCTGATCCTGGCGTTCCTGTCCACCTCGGGCCTCTTCGTGATGCTGGGGGCCGAGTTCGTGGCGATGCTTCTGGTCATCGTCTATGTCGGCGCGGTGGCGGTCCTGTTCCTGTTCGTGGTGATGATGCTCGACATCGACTTTGCCGCGCTGAAGGGGGAACTGGCGCGCTACATGCCGCTGGGCCTGCTGATCGGCGTGGTCCTGCTGATGCAGGTCTCCATTGGCATCGGCGTCTGGACGGTGGCCGACGGGGCCGAGGGGCTGCGGCAGGCCGTGGCGCCCGCGCCATCCGAGATCGAGAACACCCGCGCGCTGGGGATGATCCTCTACGACCGCTATTTCCTTCTGTTCCAGCTGGCCGGCCTGATCCTGCTGGTCGCGATGATCGGGGCGATCCTGCTGACGCTGCGGCACCGCAAGGACATCAAGCGGCAGAACGTGCTGCAACAGATGTGGCGCGACCCGGCCAAGGCGATGGAGCTGAAGGACGTGAAACCGGGGCAGGGTCTCTGATCGGTGCGCTGTGGCGCAGCCTGCGAAATCGGCCTTCGGGCCAGCGAAATTCGGGCCGCGAGAGCCCAAGAGGGAACGAGAGATGGTGGGACTTGAACATTACCTGACGGTGGCCGCGGCGCTGTTCGTCATCGGGATCTTCGGGATCTTCCTGAACCGGAAGAACGTGATCGTCATCCTGATGTCGATCGAACTGATGCTTCTGGCGGTCAACATCAACCTCGTCGCCTTCTCTTCCTTCTCGGGCGATCTGGTGGGGCAGGTCTTCACCATGTTCGTCCTGACCGTCGCCGCCGCCGAAGCGGCCATCGGTCTTGCCATCCTGGTCGTGTTCTTCCGCAACCGCGGCACGATCGAGGTGGAAGACGCGAACGTGATGAAAGGCTGACCCAGATGGCAACGATCATCCTCTTCGCGCCCCTGATCGGGGCCATCATCTGCGGCTTCGGCTGGCGCCTCATCGGCGAGAAGGCCGGGCAGGTCATCGCCACCTCGCTGGTGTTCCTCGCCGCGGCGCTGTCCTGGTGGATCTTCCTGACCTTCGACGGCGAGACGCAGCAGATCGTCCTGATGCGCTGGATCGAAAGCGGCACCCTGGGCAGCGAATGGGCGATCCGGCTGGACCGGCTGACCGCGATCATGCTGGTCGTGGTGAACTCGGTCTCGGCGCTCGTCCACCTCTACTCGTTCGGCTACATGGCGCATGACGACAACTGGCACGAGGGCGAGCACTACAAGGCCCGCTTCTTCGCATACCTGTCGTTCTTCACCTTCGCCATGCTGATGCTGGTGACGGCCGACAACCTGGTGCAGATGTTCTTCGGCTGGGAAGGCGTGGGCGTCGCGTCCTATCTGCTGATCGGTTTCTACTACCGCAAGCCGTCCGCCAATGCCGCCGCGATCAAGGCCTTCGTGGTGAACCGTGTGGGCGACTTCGGCTTCGCGCTCGGCATCTTCGCGCTGTTCTTCCTGACCGACAGCATCCGCTTCGACGATGTCTTCGCCGCCGCCCCGGCGCTGGCCGAGACGAGCCTGACCTTCCTCTGGACCGAGTGGAATGCCGCCAATCTGGTGGGCGTGCTGCTGTTCATCGGCGCGATGGGGAAATCGGCGCAGCTGTTCCTGCATACCTGGCTGCCCGACGCGATGGAGGGGCCGACGCCGGTGTCCGCGCTGATCCATGCCGCGACCATGGTGACGGCGGGGGTGTTCCTCGTCTGCCGGATGTCGCCGCTTTACGAATATGCGCCCCAGGCCACGGCCTTCATCACCGTGCTGGGGGCGACGACCGCCTTCTTCGCGGCCACGGTCGGGCTGGTGCAGAACGACATCAAGCGCGTGATCGCCTATTCGACCTGCTCGCAGCTGGGCTACATGTTCGTGGCCGCGGGCGTGGGCGTCTATCCGGTGGCGATGTTCCACCTGTTCACGCACGCCTTCTTCAAGGCCATGCTGTTCCTGGGCGCGGGCTCGGTCATCCATGCCACGCATCACGAACAGGACATGCGCAATTACGGCGGGCTCAGGAAGAAGATCCCGCTGACCTTCTGGGCGATGATGATCGGGACGCTGGCGATCACCGGGGTCGGCATTCCGCTGACGCATTACGGGTTCGCCGGGTTCCTGTCGAAGGACGCGGTGATCGAGAGCGCCTGGGTCGGGTCAAGCTATGCCTTCTGGCTGCTGGTCGTCGCCGCCTGCTTCACCAGCTTCTACAGCTGGCGGCTGATGTTCATGACCTTCTACGGGGAAAGCCGCGCGCATGGTGCCGCCCATGGCCATGACGACCACAACGGCAGAGTGCATGATGCCCATGGCCACGACGACCACCACCACGAGCCGCACGAAAGCCCGATGGTCATGCTGATCCCGCTGGGGGTGCTGGCGCTGGGGGCGGTGTTCTCGGGGATGATCTGGTACAAGGTCTTCTTCGGCGACGAGGCCGCGGTGCGCGACTGGTTCGGCATGGAGGCCGCCGCCCATGGCGAGGCGCATGGCGAGCCGGCCGCCGATCACGGCACCGAGGCCGCAACCGAAGCGCAGGGCGGTGTTGCCGCGACCGATCCTGCATCGGGCGAGGATCATGCCGAAGCCGCGGCCGAGGGTCATGCGACCGCGGGCGTCGGGCCGAAGGGCGCGCTGCTGATGCTGCCCTTCACGCCAGAGGAGCAGGCGGTGGTCGATACGCGCCTCGATGCCGAGAAGGCCGCGAAGGCGGAACATCGGCCGACCACGATGATCAATGCCGCACACCTGGTGCCGGCCTGGGTGAAGGTATCGCCCTTCATCGCCATGCTGATCGGCCTTGCGCTGGCCTGGCTCTTCTACATCAAGGATCCGAGCCTGCCGCGCCGCCTGGCCGCGCAGCAGCGACCGCTGTATCTGTTCCTGCTGAACAAGTGGTATTTCGACGAACTCTATGACGTGATCTTCGTCCGCCCGGCAAAATGGTTGGGGGGCTTCCTGTGGAAGCGGGGCGACGGCAGTGTCATCGACGGGTTGATCAACGGGGTGGCGATGGGGATCGTCCCGATGCTTAC
>JBKBRG010000019.1:0-14113 GCA_046292325.1 Tabrizicola sp. | reverse complement strand
GGGGTGCCCCCCCCCCCTACGCTGCCGCACCGACATCGCGATGCCAGGACGAATATGGCCAATCCCGAACATCACGCACCAAACCATGCCTTACCGGATTGGCCCAGCAATACTGAACGCAGGCCGAGAAGTCCTGCTCGCCCCTGACATGATGCTCCCAGAACCGGCGCTGCCAGATGCCCTTTTCGCGTCGGAGGATATGGCTCGACCGCAATCGCCCCTCTGGCAGCGTCTTCGAGAACGCGGCCTTGATCTGCCCGATCCGACCACTGTAGTCAGCATCACCTTCCGGCAACGTCCAGACGCAATGCATGTGGTCCGGCAACACGACCCAGGCATCAATCCGGAATGGCCGATTGAGGCGCGTGACGCGCACGGCATGGCGCAGCGCCTCGATCTCACGCACGAGCAGATCAGACCCCCGCTCAGCCAGGGTGACCGTCAGATAGACCGAAGCTCCGGGAATTCTGGGACGAAGATAGTTCGACATGCCCGATGGATACCGGCGAAACCTTAACGCCCGGTAACCACCGTTTCCCATATCGTAGGGTGCGCTACAGCGCACCGCCCCGGCCGGTCAGACGCGACAAGCCCCTGGGCTGTCGCCCCACCCGCCCGTGATCCGTCGGGACAGACGCCCGACGGATGCCATAGCGTCAACCTCCCGGAAATCCCCCGGATCAACCCGGCGTTCCCGACCCCTTGCCCGGGGTCCCTTGCCCGGCCCTCGCAAGCGTGCCCGGGCGTTCGGCGGGAATGCTGTCCACCGGACTGTTCCCCGATCCGCCTCACCCTCAGGCCCGCCCCGCCGCAGCACTCAGGGTCAAGGGATCAATCCCCATCCCCCGCAGCGCCGCCGACCACTTGGCCCCGTCATCCGCCCCGAAGACCAGCCCCTCGGGAGCCGCGCAGGTCAGCCAGTCGTTCCGCGCGATCTCGGCCTCCAGCTGCCCCGGCCCCCAGCCGGAATACCCCAAGGCCAGCAAGGCCTTGCCCGGCCCCCCGCCCGAGGCCAGAGCCTCCAGCACGTTGATCGTCGCGGTCATCTCCAGCCCCCCCGGCACGGCCATCGTGCCTTCGCCCGGGGGACGCCAGTCCGCGGAGTGCAGCACAAAACCCCGCCCCCGCTCCACCGGACCGCCGAAATGCACCCGGATGTCGCGCCCGGCCGCGCCATGCGGGATGTTCAGGTGCTCAAGCAGCCCGGCAAAGCTGAGGTCCTCCAATGGCTTGTTGACGATCAGCCCCATCGCCCCCTCGGCGGAATGGGCGCAGATCAGCACCACGCTCTTCTCGAACCGCGGGTCGGCCATGCCCGGCATGGCGATCAGGATCTGTCCGGAAAGGTCCATCGGCACCCCCATTCCCCTGATCCGAACATGGCCCCGTCAGCCTCTGGGGACAAGACCCGACCATGGCAGGAACGCCACGATCACGCGCCTTCGCCGCAAAGTGATTTCCATCGCGTCCCGCCATCCCTATCTTCGCCGCATGATCCGAAGCGCCGCTCTCCTTGCCTGTCTTGCCGCCCCCGCCCTTGCGACCACGCAGGACGATGTGCTGTCGGCAAAGCTGCTTCCCGGATGGCAGACCGAAAACGGCGGGCGGATGGCTGGCCTGGACCTGCGGCTCGCGCCCGGCTGGAAGACCTACTGGCGCAGCCCCGGAGATGCCGGGATCCCGCCCAGCTTCGACTGGTCGGGGTCCGAGAACGTGCGGTCGGTGCGCCTGCACTGGCCGGCGCCAGAGGTGTTTCAGGTCAACGGCATGCAGACCATCGGCTATCACGACCGCCTGGTGCTGCCCGTCGAGGTGACCCCCGAGGATCCCGCCCGTCCGATCCGGCTGCGGGTGCGGATGGACCTGGGTGTCTGCGACGAGATCTGCATGCCCGCGACAATCGAACTCGGCTCTGACCTGGCCGCCCCTGGCGCACCGGACGACAGCATCCGGTCGGCGCTTGCCCGCCGCGCGGCAACCGCTCAGGAGGCGGGCGTGACCCGCGTTTCCTGCGCCATCGACCCGATCGCGGATGGTCTGCGCATCACTGCGCGTGTCGGTCTGCCCGACCCCGGCCTTCCCGAGGTGGTCGCCTTCGAGACCCCCGACCGCGACGTCTGGGTGGCCGAGGCCGTCACCGAACGTCGCGGTGGCGAGCTGGTTTCCATCACCGAACTTGTCCCCCCGAGCGGAGCCCCCTTCGCGCTGGACCGATCGCAGATCACCATGACCATTCTCGCCGCCGGCAGCGCGGTTGAGGTCAGGGGTTGCCCCGCCCCCTGAGCCGGAACCTGCGCCCGGCGCCGCGGCAGCCGGTTGTCACTCCCGCCCCGTGAACCTAGGCTCGGTTCCCATGGGAATCGCTGGCGAGATTGCAGAAGACTGGCATGCCGCCCTGGCGGCCCTGGTCTGGCTCGGGGAAGCCGGCGCCGACGAGGCGATCTCGGAAACGCCGCTCAACCGGTATGACCTCGCGCCCGAAGCGGCCAGCCCCCGTGCGGCGGCGGTTCCGTCTGCGGTCGTCCCCCTGCCGGCGGACGACCCTGTCGAAGCCGCGAAGGCCATGGCGTCCGCGGCGACGACGCTGGAGGACCTCCGCGCCGCGATCGCCCGCTATCCGCATTGCGAACTCAGGAAGGGGGCGCGGAACACGGTCTTTGCCGATGGCAACCCGCAGGCCCGCGTTCTGCTGCTGGGCGAGGCGCCCGGCGCGGACGAGGACCGCGAGGGCCGCCCCTTCGTCGGTCGGGCCGGGCAGCTTCTGGACCGGATGTTCGCCGCCATCGGCCTGTCGCGCACGTCGCCCGACGCCGAAAGCGCGCTTTACATCACCAACGTCATGCCCTGGCGTCCCCCCGGCAACCGCGACCCGGAACCGGACGAGATCGCCATGATGCTGCCCTTCGTCGAACGCCATGTCGCGCTGGTCGATCCGCAGGTGATCGTGGTTCTGGGCAACACGCCGCTCTTCGCGCTGACGGGGGCGAAGGGCATCCTGCGGGCGCGGGGCAACTGGACGCAGGCCCTGGGCAAGCCGATGCTGCCGATGACCCATCCGGCCTATCTCTTGCGCAACCCTTCGGCAAAGCGCGAGGCCTGGGCCGATCTTCTGTCCTTGCAGGCAAGGCTGCGCTGATGGTGCCGGTCGAGCCGCTGACCCTTCTCGCCTTCGTGCCCGCGGCGCTGGCGCTGAACCTGACGCCGGGGGCGGACTTCATGTTCTGCCTGGGTCAGGGGCTGAGGTCCGGCTGGCGCCCGGCCATGGCGGCGAATTTCGGGATCGCCACCGGTGGCATGGTTCACACGCTTCTGGCCGCGCTTGGCCTTGGTGCGCTGGTCGCGGCGCATCCGGCCGCCTTCGAGGCGATCCGCTGGCTGGGCGTGGGCTACCTGCTCTGGCTGGCCATCGCGGCCTTGCGCGCCTCGCCCTTCGCGCGCGAAGCGCAAGTGGCGCCCACCACGCCCGCTGTGGCCTTCTGGCAGGGATTGATGGTCAACCTGCTGAATCCCAAGGTGATCCTCTTCATCCTGGCCTTCCTGCCGCAGTTCGTCGACCCGTCCCGCGCCATCTTGCCGCAGTTCCTGACCCTGGGCCTTGTGTTCAGCCTTGGCGGGCTGATCGTGAACGGGGCGGTCGCCCTGTTTGCCGGGTCCATCGGCCAGCGCATCGCCCGCTCGGCCGGGATGGCAAGGTGGCTGTCACGGATCAGCGCCACCATATTCGGCGCGCTGGCCGTGCGGCTGGCCCTGATGCCCAGGAGTTGACCCCATGTCCCGCATCGACGAGACCCTGCCCTTCCACCCGGTCCGCATTGCCGTCCTGACCGTCAGCGACACCCGGACGCCCGAGACGGACAAGTCCGGCGACACCCTGGTCGAGCGGCTGACCGCGGCGGGTCATGTGCTGGCCGACCGCGGCATCCTGCCCGACGACCGCCCGGCCATCGTGGCCCGGCTGCGGCAATGGATCGCCGACCCGGAGGTGGACGTGATCCTGACCACCGGGGGCACCGGCCTGACCGGGCGCGATGTCACGGTCGAGGCGCACCGCGAGGTCTACGAGAAGGAGATCGAGGCCTTCGGCACCGTCTTCACCATCGTCTCGATGCAGAAGATCGGCACCTCGGCGGTGCAAAGCCGCGCGACGGGGGGCGTTGCGGGGGGCACCTACCTGTTCGCGCTGCCCGGCTCTCCGGGCGCCTGCCGCGATGCCTGGGACGAGATCCTCAAGCTCCAGCTCGACAGCCGCCACCGGCCCTGCAACTTCGTCGAGATCATGCCGCGCCTGCAAGAGCATCTGAAGCGCAAGTGACCCCGCGGGCACGGCTGTCTTTCCGCCTGCGGTGCCCGGTCGGCTGTCCCGCCTGGCCGGCCAGGGTCATGGGCAAGCCTTTCCCTTGCCGCGCCCTGCGGCCTTTGCGATAGAGGGGGAAACCGGACATCAGACTGGACAGGGGGACGACCATGGCCTTCCGCGCCCGCCATCTTCTGGGGATCGAGCACCTCGCGCCGCTGGAGATCACCACCGTCCTCGACCTGGCCGAACGCTATGTCGATCTGAACCGCCGCACGGTGAAGCAATCCGACGTGCTGGCCGGGATGACGCAGATCAACCTGTTCTTCGAGGCCTCGACCCGCACGCAGTCCTCGTTCGAGCTGGCCGGCAAGCGGCTGGGGGCCGATGTGATGAACATGTCGGTGGCCAATTCCAGCCTGAAGAAGGGCGAAACCCTGATCGACACCGCGATGACGCTGAACGCCATGCACCCGGATCTGCTGGTGGTGCGCCACGGCGCCTCGGGCGCGGTGAACCTGCTGGCGCAGAAGGTGGATTGCGCGGTGCTGAACGCGGGCGACGGCCGGCACGAGCATCCGACGCAGGCGCTGCTCGATGCCCTGACCATCCGCCGCGCCAAGGGCCGCGTCCAGCGTCTGACCATCGCCATCTGCGGCGACATCGCCCATTCGCGCGTGGCGCGGTCGAACCTGATCCTTCTGGGCAAGATGGAGAACCGCATCCGCCTGATCGCGCCGCCGACACTGATGCCCGCGGGCGTCGAGGACTTCGGCTGCGAGCTCTTCGACGACATGCGCGAGGGGCTGAAGGGCGCCGATGTGGTGATGATGCTGCGGCTTCAGAAGGAGAGGATGGACGGCGGTTTCATCCCCTCGGAACGCGAATACTACCACCGCTACGGCCTCGATGCCGAAAAGCTGGCCGTGGCCAGCCCCGAGGCCATCGTCATGCACCCCGGCCCGATGAACCGGGGGGTCGAGATCGACGGCGATCTGGCCGACGACATCAACCGCAGCGTGATCCAGGATCAGGTGGAGATGGGCGTCGCCGTGCGCATGGCCTGCATGGACCTGCTGGCGCGCAACCTGCGGGCCGAGCGGGGGCGCAAGATCGTGGGGGCGATGGTGTGAGCGCGGAGACCTGGCAGGACTACCTGTCTCCCGGAGAGCGGCTGCTCTGGCAGGGCGCGCCGGTTCCCGGCATCTTCGACCTGCCGAAGCGGCTGCTCCTGACGGCCTTCGGCACGCCTTTCCTGGTGGGCGGGCTGACCTGCCTGGGCTTCGGCCTCGTGTCGCTGTTCGGCGGCGAGGGCCCGGCCGCGATCGGGCTGGGCCTCTTCCTGTCCATCTTCGCGGTGCCGTTCCTGGGCATCGGCCTCTATCTCGTTGTCCTGCAATGGCTGGAGGCCTGGCAGGCGCATCGGCGTGTCCGCTACGCGCTTTCCGACCGGGCGGCCTATGTGGCCCGGCGCTTCTGGCGGCGGTCGCTGGAAGTCTTTCCGATCCTGCCCCAGACCGCGGTCGAACTCGTCGAAGGCCGGGGCGCAAGCACGGTCTGGTTGCATGCCCGGCGCCAGAAGGACAGCGACGACGGGACCACGACCGAGAAGCATGGTTTCGAGAACATCGCCGATGGCCGCGAGGTCTTTGCCCTGATCCGCCAGATACAGACCGGGGGCGCCGTGGCATGACCCCCGATCCCGACCGCAAGCCCACAAGGGCCGAGATGCGCCAGGGCGGCATCGTGGCGGCCGCCGTCCTCGTCTTCCTTGCCCTTTTCACCATCGTCATCGTCTGGATCGCCTGATGGCCCGCATCGAACCCGACCCGATCCTCGGCCATGCAGTCCCGCTGCTGGACGGCGAGACCGTGCTGGCCGAGTTTCCCGCCGACCGCACCGCCTACTGGCGCAGTCACCTGGTCATGGCCGTCGTCCTTGGCGCCGCAGCAGGGCTGTTCCTGATCTGGCAGGGCAATCCCTATCCCGTTGCCGGCCCCCTCGGTGCAGCCATCGCCATCGGCGCGCGGGCGGCCTTCCTCGCCTCGGAGGCCCTGGGCGAGACCTGGCGGCTGACCGACCGTCGCCTCCTTGGCCCCGGCGGGCGGGCGATCCCGCTGCCAGCACTGCAGTCGGCCCGGCCCTTCCTCGGCGCGGTGCAGATCACCACCGTCACCGGCGACCGGCACCTGGTCAAGTATCAGGCCGACCCCGCCGCCACCGCCGCCCGCATCACGACCCGGCAATGAGCCTGACGATCCCCGCCCACGACCGCCACGGCGTGCGCGTCTTCACGGCGAACCTCGGACCCGACGACCTTCGCCGCGACAAGGCGCGGGTGGCGGCAGAGCTGCTCGGCGATCCCGACCTCGACCCCGCCTTCATCGAGATCTTCGACCTTTCCGACCTCGCCGGTCTGGGACTTCCCGCCTATCTGACCGAAGGGCTGGGCGTTCCCGACGCCACCGTCGCGGCCGACCGCGCCCGGCTGGAGGCGCTGAGGGGACCGGTGCTGATCCTGCTGTCGAAGGCTCTGCACGGCCGCGCCCTCACCCTGACCCCGGACCCGCGGCTGACCCTTGTCGCCACCTATGCCGAGGACCGCCCGCCGGTGCATTTCGAGCTCCTGCCCACAGCGGCCGCCGAAGGCGGCCTTGCCCCGGACCTGCCACCCGACCCGACCCCGCAGCGCCCGGCGCCCGCCTTCCTGTTCCTCGGCCTTGCCCTCGCCCTGACCGGGGCCACCGCGCTCTGGCTTGCCTTCGGGTGAGTTCCAGTGGACAAGCGGCCCGCGCCGTCGCATACCCTGCCCGACCCTCTGACGGACCGGACATGACCACGCTGCATTTCGCCAACGCCCGCCTGATCGACCCCGAGGCCGGGACCGATGCCCCGGGCAGCCTGACGGTCCGGGACGGCGTGATCGCGGCCCGCGACGAAAAGGCGCCGAAGGGGGCGACAGTCATCGACTGCGGGGCGAGATGCCTGGCACCGGGGATCGTCGATCTGGGCGTCAAGATCGGCGAACCGGGCGAGAGGCACCGCGAAAGCTTCGGCTCGGCCGGGGCTGCGGCTGCGGCGGGGGGCGTGACCACCATCATCGCCCGGCCCGATACCCTCCCCGCCATCGACACGCCGGAGGTGCTGGAATTCGTCACTCGCCGCGCGGCCGAAGCGCCGGTCCGCATCCGCCACATGGCCGCGCTGACCAAGGGCCGCGAGGGGCGCGAGATGACCGAGATCGGCTTTCTGCGCGATGCCGGGGCGATCGCCTTCACAGATGTCTTCCGCGTCTCGACCGATGCCAAGGCGCTTGCCCGGGCGATGACCTATGCCCGCAGCCTCGGGGCGCTGGTGGTGGGCCATCCCCAGGATCCGGGTCTGTCGGCTGGGGCTTCGGCGACCAGCGGCAAGTTCGCCAGCCTGCGCGGCATCCCCGCCGTCTCGCCCATGGCCGAGCGGATGGGGCTGGAACGCGACCTCGCGCTGGTCGAGATGACGGGGGTGCGCTACCACGCCGACCAGATCACGACCGCGAAAAGCCTGCCCGCGCTGGCGCGGGCCAAGGCGGCCGGACTGGATGTCACCGCAGGGACTTCGATCCACCACCTGACGCTGAACGAATTCGACGTGGGCGACTACCGCACCTTCTTCAAGTTCACCCCGCCGCTGCGGTCGGAACAGGACCGGCTGGCGATGGTCGCGGCATTGGCAGAGGGGACCATCGACATCATCAGTTCAATGCACACGCCCGCCGACGAGGAATCGAAGCGCCTTCCCTTCGAGGAAGCCGCGGCCGGCGCCGTCGCACTGGAAACCTTCCTGCCCGCGGCGATGCGCCTGTTCCATGCCGGCCACCTGGACCTGCCGTCGCTGTTCCGGGCCATGGCGCTGAACCCCGCGCGGCGGCTGGGCCTGCCGCAGGGCCGGCTGGCCGTGGGCGCCCCGGCCGACCTCGTGCTGTTCGACCCCGATGCCCCCTTCCTGATGGACCGCTTCCGCCTGCGGTCCAAGTCCAAGAACACACCGTTTGACGGCGCACGGATGGAAGGTAAGGTGCTGGGAACCTGGGTCGCGGGGACACAGGTCTTTGCTGCGGACGCCTGAGACATGCCTGAACTTGTGACTTCGCCGGGGCTTCTGCTGCTGACCGCGGCGTTGAGCTACCTGCTCGGGGCCATCCCCTTCGGCGTCGTCGTGACGCGGATGCTGGGTCTGGGCGACCTGCGACAGATCGGGTCGGGGAACATCGGCGCGACCAACGTGTTGCGGACCGGGAACAAGGGCGCGGCACTCGCCACGCTCTTGCTGGACAGCGGCAAAGGGGCAATCGCGGTGCTGATCGCGCGCTGGCTTCTGGCCGAGGACGCGGCACAGGTGGCAGGTCTGGCCGCATTCCTCGGCCATCTGTTCCCGGTCTGGCTGGCCTTTCGCGGCGGCAAGGGGGTAGCCACCTTCCTTGGCGTGCTTCTGGCGCTGGACTGGCCGGTCGGTCTTGCGGTCTGCGGCACCTGGCTCCTGACCGCCGTCGTCACCCGCACCTCGTCGATCGCGGCGCTCGTGGCGGCGGCAAGCTCGGGTCTGTGGATCCTTGCGCTGACGGATGGCAGCCTTCTGGTGCTGGCCCTGATCCTGACGGTTCTGGTCTATGTCCGGCACGGCGAGAACCTGAAGCGGATCAAGGCCGGGACCGAGCCGCGGATCGGGGCCAGGAGAACCTGATCCTGCGAGCGGCGCGTCAGAGAGAGGCGGCCGCGTAGATCGGGGTCAAGTCGTGCCCCCAGTCGCCCTCGTAAAGTTCAAGCCAGCGGTCCGCCTGGACCCGGCCGGTCCCGAGGCTTTCCACCAGCGGGGCGAGTTGCGCCTCCTCGCCCAGACCCCGCGCAACAAGCCCCGCATGCGACAAACCCACCGCCGCCCGTGCGAGGTCCAGAAGCTTCACGCCCCCTGCCTCGCCGCGCAGGGCCGAGACCGAGGCCGCGACCCGCAAGCCTTCGCGCGTCTCCGCCGCCATGCCCTTGACCAGATCCCAGGCCGCGTCCAGGGCGGACTGGTCATACATCAGCCCGACCCAGAAGGCCGGCAGGGCCACGATATGCGCCTGGTCGCCGGCGTCGGCGCCGCGCATCTCGATGAACTTCTTCGCCCGCGCCTCGGGGAAGACGGTGGTCATGTGGTCGGCCCAGTCGGACAGCGTCGGCTTTTCTCCCGGCAAGGCGGGCAGACGTCCGGCCAGGAAGTCGCGGAAGCTCTGCCCCAGCGCGTCGATGTATCTTCCGTCCCGGTAGACGAAATACATCGGCACATCCAGCACCCAGTCCACATAGCGCTGGAAGCCCATCCCCTCCTCGAAGACGAAGGGCAGCATGCCCGTGCGGCTGTCATCCAGACCGCGCCAGATGCGGCTGCGCCAGCTGCGATGGCCGTTCGGTCTGCCCTCGAAGAAGGGCGAGGAGGCGAACAGCGCGGTGGCCACGGGTTGCAGGGCCAGCGCCACGCGCAGTTTCTTCACGAAATCCGCCTCGGAGGCATAGTCCAGGTTCACCTGCACCGTGCAGGTCCGATACATCATCTGCGTGCCATGCGTGCCGACCCGGCCCATGTAATCCGTCATGAGGCGATAGCGGCCCTTGGGCATCACCGGCATCTGGGCATGGGTCCATTCCGGCGCCGCGCCGATCCCCATGAAGCGGACCCCCATCGGTTCGGCGATCGAGCGGACCTCGACGAGATGGGTCTGCAATTCCTCCGCGACGGCGATGGTCGAGGTCAGGGGCGCGCCCGACAGTTCGAACTGGCCGCCCGGCTCGAGGCTGATGTTGGCCCCGTTCCGGGTAAGGCCGATCACGTTCCCGCCTTCCCGCACCGGCTGCCAGCCGAAGCGGGCCTCGAGCGCGGCGAAGATGGCCGAGATCGAGCGGTCGCCGGCATAGGGCAAGGGGGCCCGGGTGTCGGTCAGCCAGCCGAATTTCTCGTGCTCGGCCCCGATCCGCCAGTCGGCCGGGGGCTTGCAGCCGGATTCCATGTAAGCGGCCAGCTGGTCGAAGCTTTCGATGGGGCCGCCGCCAGACTGAGGGATGGACATGGGGAGGGGCTCCGGGACTTCGTTTTCTGGCTTCGGGGCACGGGTCTTGGCGGCCGGCCGGGGCAAGAGGTGTCGCGGGCGGAAGGCCAAGTCAAGGGGGGGTCGCCGGCCCGGCCCGGCCCGTCCACCGTGGTCAGAAACTCGGCCGCAACGAAATCAATGCGTTACGGATGCCGGTTCAGCTTCTGTTAACAGTTGAACAGAGAATTTGTCCGAACCGCGCGTCCGGCGCGCGCCGAGAATTCCTCGGCGAAGGGTTTACGGCTCAGGCCCGGACGATGCCCTGCCCCTGCCGCGCCCAGATCAGGCGGTCAACCTCGGCCAGCGCGACGACGCGGGTATCCGGGGCGGGCGCATCCGTCCCCAGCGCCGCGACCAGCGCGGCCATGTCGATCCCCGGCAGGGTGGCGAAGGCATCGAACAGCGCCTCGGCCCCTTCGGCCTCGACCGGGATGTGCAGAAGCTGGCCATCGCCCTGCTTCAGCCGCCAGATCCGGCGCCCCCGCAGGGTGAGAAGGCGGATCTCGGCAAGGTCCGGCAGGCCGACGAAGCCGCCCACGCGCGGGCCGTAATAGGCGATCTGCGCTTCGGTCACGCGCAGGATGCCGGGCGCCTCGCCCTCCTGATGAAAGCGCAGGCGGCGCCAGGCGGTGAGCGCCCAGCCGAAGCCGAGCGCCATGAGGGCGAGGCCGAGGGGCACGAGCAGAAGGCCGCCGCGCGAGGCAGTCCAGGCGCCCAGCGCGGCGAGGGCCGCCCCCGCCCCCGCCTCGCGCCAGCGCCAGAGCGCGCCGGAAAGTTCCGGCCGGAGGAAGCTCATCGCCAGTCCCCCGAGGTGGCCTGCCAGAGCGTCATGGCGGCGACGGCGGCGGTGTCCGCGCGCAGGATGCGCGGGCCGAGCGAAAGGGGCGTGACATTGGGTCTGGCACGGAGTTTCGCGGCCTCTTCGGCGGAGAAGCCGCCCTCGGGGCCGATCAGGATCGCGGCGGGGCCGGTTGTCGGCACAAGGGTCGCGGGCTGGCCGAGGGCGGTTTCGTCGCACCAGTAGAGGCGGCGGTCTGTCGGCCAAGTCGCCAGCAGCCTGTCGAGGGGCTGGAGGTCGGTCACCTCGGGGACATAGGTCGCGCCGCATTGTTCGGCGGCCTCGATGGCATGGGCTTGCAGGCGGTCCTGGCGGATCCGCTCGGAATTGGTGTGGCGGGTCTGGACCGGCAGGATGCGGGCGGCGCCAAGCTCCACCGCCTTTTCCACGATGAAGTCGGTGCGGGCCTTCTTGATCGGCGCGAAGAGAAGCCAGAGGTCGGGCGGCAGGTGCAGGGGGCGGGTCTGCCTGTCGCAGGTGGCGATGGCGCTGCGCTTGCCGGCCTGAGCCAGCGTGGCGCGCCATTCGCCGTCGCGGCCGTTGAAGAGCAGGATGGCCGCCCCGGCCGTCAGCCGCATGACGCCGGTCAGGTAATGCGCCTGGTCGGGCGAGAGGGCCACGGCTTGCCCCTCGGCCAGCGGCTGATCTACATAGAGCCTGATCTTCGCATCCATGAGCCGGACCCTATGACCCAAGCGCCCGAATTGCCAGAGGCCGCCGCGGCGGATGCGCACGGGGGCCGGGTCGCGGATGCCCCGCCGGAGAACTGGGTGGACCGCTACGCCCCGGTCCGGACGCGCCCCTATCTGCGGCTGAGCCGCGCCGACCGGCCGATCGGCACCTGGCTTCTGCTGATCCCCTGTCTGTGGGCGATCGCGCTGGCCGGCGGGGTCGGCGGCTTCCGGGCCTGGGACCTGTGGCTTGCGGTCTCCTGCGGCGTCGGTGCCTTCCTGATGCGGGGGGCGGGCTGCACCTGGAACGACATCACCGACCGCGACATCGACGCGCGGGTCGCCCGCACCCGGTCGCGGCCCCTGCCGTCGGGCCAGGTGACGGTCAGGGCGGCGCTGGTCTGGATGGTGGCCCAGGCGCTTCTGGCTGCCGTGATCCTGTTCACCTACAACCGGCTGGCCGTGGGGCTGGGGGTGGCAAGCCTGGCGCTGGTGGCGGTCTATCCCTTCGCAAAGCGTTTCACCTGGTGGCCGCAGGTCTTCCTGGGGCTGGCGTTCAACTGGGGCGCGCTTCTGGCCTGGGCCGCCCATGCCGGAGAGGTGCCGCCCGCGGCCGTCGCGCTTTATGCCGCCGGCATCGCCTGGACGCTGTATTACGACACGATCTATGCGCATCAGGACCGCGAGGACGACGCGCTGATCGGCGTGAAATCGACGGCGCGGCTGTTCGGCGCGAAAAGCCGGGCCTGGCTCTGGGGGTTCTTCGCGGCGACGCTGCTTCTGTTCGCGGCGGCGGTGGTCCTGGCCCATGCCGGCGCCGGTCGCCCCCTGGCCTTCGTCGTGGCGCTGGCCGGTGTCTGGGCGATGGGGCTGCATCTGGGCTGGCAGATGCGGCGGCTGGACCTGGACGACCCGGCCTCGTGCCTTTTCGTCTTCCGGTCGAACCGCGATGCCGGGCTGATCCCCGTGCCGTTTCTTGCCGCTGCCGCATGGCTCGGTTGAACCCGGCGCCCCGAACCCCTAGGAAGCAGGGATCGCGCCTCTGCGCCTGAGTCTTCCGGTATCCGATTTGCTGCCACGCCTCGCCAGACTGTCTTCGACCACGCTTGCCCTTCTCGCCTTCCTGCTTGCCGGGGTGGTCATGGTCTCGGTCGCGCTGGGGGCGGCAAAGGTGATCGAGACGCGCACCCAGAAGGTTGTGAGCAGCAAGCTGGCCGAGGCCGGGATCGACTGGATCACGGTGACGACCGACGGGTTGCAGGTGCGGCTGACCGGGACGGCGCCGAACGAGGCGGCCCGGTTCCGCGCGGTGAACAAGGTGGGCGAGCTGATCGACGCCTCGCGCATCCGCGACGCGCTGGACGTGACCCCCGCATCTGCCATCGAGGCGCCGAAGTTCAGTGTCGAGATGCTGCGCACCGAGGACGAGGTGCAGCTGAGCGGCCTGATCCCGGAAACCCCCGCCGAGGGCGGGATGGCCGAGGCGGATCTTGCGGCGGCGGCGGCGGCGCTGGCGCTGGGAAGCGAACTGCCCGACATGCTGGAGACGGCAGATTACCCCGCGCCCGAAGGCTGGAACGAGGCGCTGGCCTTCGGCCTGAAGGCGCTGGAGCGGCTGCAACTGTCCAAGGTCTCGGTCACCGCCGAGCGGGTCGAGGTCAAGGCGATCACCGACAGTGCCGAGGAAAAGCGGAAGGTCGAGGCCGACCTGCGCGGCATGGCCCCGGCCACGGTGCAGCTGGTGATGGACATCTCGGCCCCGCGTCCGGTGATCACGCCCTTCAGCCTGCGCTTCGTGGTGGACGACGAGGGCGCGCGGTTCGACAGCTGCTCGGCCGATACCGACCGGGCGCGGACACAGATCCTGCGCGCGGCGGCGGCGGTGGGGGTGACGGGGACGCCGGTCTGCCAGGTGGGCCTTGGCACGCCGACCCCGCGCTGGGCCGAGGCGGTCAGTCTGGGGCTACGCGCGGTCAGCGAACTGGGATCGGGCTCGATCACCTTCTCGGACGCGGATGTCACGCTTCTGGCGGGCAGCGACGTGCCGCAGGACGTTTTCGACAAGGTGGTGGGCGAACTGGAAACCGGCTTGCCGGATGTCTTTTCCCTGACCTCGACGCTGGAGCGGAAGGAAGCCGCAACGCAGGGACCGGCCGAGTTCACCGCGACCCTCGGCGAGACCGGCCGGGTCGAGCTGCGCGGCC
>JBKBRG010000018.1:0-14204 GCA_046292325.1 Tabrizicola sp. | reverse complement strand
GGGATACTTGTGCGCCTGTTCCGGGATCTTGACCTTGCGCAGGAAGTGCATCGCCGTTTCCTCGGCTTCCTTCTTCGGCACCTTGCGCACCCAGATCGGCGCCAGCGTGCAGTTTTCCAGGATGGTCAGATGCGGAAACAGGTTGAAGTGCTGGAACACCATGCCGACCTCGGACCGCACCTTGTCGATGTTCTTCAGGTCGTTCGTCAGTTCCGTCCCGTCCACGATGATCTGGCCCTGCTGGTGTTCCTCCAGCCGGTTGATGCAACGGATCAGCGTGGATTTCCCCGACCCCGAGGGCCCGCAGATCACGATCCGCTCGCCGCGCTGCACCGTCATGTTGATGTCGCGCAGGACGTGGAACTGGCCATACCACTTGTTCATTCCGGTGATCTGGATCGCGACCTCGTCCGAGATCTGCATTTTGGAAGCTTCAGCCATGATGTGTCCTTACCGGTGGTCGGTCTTCAGCTTGCGCTCCAGATACATGGAATAGCGCGACATGCCGAAGCAGATGACAAAGAAGATGGCGCCGACGAAGATGTAGGGCTCCCAGTAGATGCCCTTCCAGTTGATGTCGGCGCGGACGATCTGGGTGACGCCCTTCAGCGGGTCCATCAGGCCGACGAAGGCGACCAGCGTGGTGTCCTTGAACAGGCCGATGAAGGTGGAGACGATCGAGGGGATCGAGATCTTCAGCGCCTGCGGCAGGATGATCAGCCTTTGCGCCCGCCAGTAGTCGAGGCCCAGCGCATCCGCCGCCTCGTACTGGCCCCGCGGCAGGGCGGCCAGGCCCCCCCGGATCACCTCGGCCAGATAGGCGGCGGCGAAGAAGGTCACCAGGATGATGACGCGCAGGATGATGTCGAAGTTCGTTCCCGGCGGCAGGAAGTATTGCAGCAGCAGCGAGGCGGTGAACAGCAGCGTGATGAGCGGCACGCCCCGGATGAACTCGATGAAGCCCACCGACAGGGTCTTGACGATCAGCATGTCCGACTGTCGGCCCAGCGCCAGAAGGATGCCGATCGGCAGCGAGAAGGTGATGCCGGTCACCCCGATCACGGTGGCCAGAAGGAAGCCGCCGAAAACATCGGACCGGACCGCCTCGATGGCGAAGGGCAGCGCGGCTTGCAGCCGGTCGGCAATCGCATGGTCGACGTAAAGCCACCACAGCGCCGCCGCGACGATGCCGGCGCCCGCGGCTGGCGCAAAGCCGATGAAGGGGGAGCCGAACCGGAAGACGGCATAAAGCACGGCAAAGCCCGCCATGGCCACGATCGGCGACCAGATCGACCCGCCCCACAGAAGCCAGAAGCACAACGCCGGGAAGATCAGCGTGAACCACAACAGCTTGCCCGGCGCAACCTGCGCCACGGCCAGGAGGCCCACCACCAGCAGAAGCGACAGGGCAAAGGCCGTGCCCGGCGCCCCGGCGAGGTAAAGCGTCACGACCAGATAGGCCAGCACCCCGCCAAGGATGACTGTCAGGTTGCGCTTCTGCCCGGCAAACAGCACCGGCGCCAGCGCAGCGAACAGCAGCCCGAAGGCCAGCACCGGGCGCCACCATTCCGAAGGCGGGTAGAAGCCGAAGATGAACTGGTGCCAGCGTTCCCGGATCATCGCCCAGCAGGCACCGGTCGCCCCCTCGCCCGCGCTCGCGGCCACGATCTCGCGGCACTGGCCCAGCGACGAGGCATTCCAGACCGAATTCAGCCACCAGGGCAGCGAGGCCGAGACCAGCCACCAGACGATCAGGATACCAAGCACGGTCAGCGCGATGTTCAGAGGCGAAGAGAACAGGTTCTCGCGCATCCACTTGACCGCGCCACGCTCTCCTGCCGGCGGGGGTGCCGGCGGAAGCATGGTGTCGCGGACGTAAGTGACGGTTCGGGCGTGCGTCTCGCTCATCTCAGCGCGCCTTCAGCTGAACGGTTCGGTTGTAGAGGTTCATCAGCGCCGAGATGATCAGGCTGATCGACAGGTAGATCAGCATCATCAACAGCATGCATTCCAGCTCTCTGCCCGTCTGGTTCAGCGTGATGCCCCCCAGCGTGCCGCGCAGGTCAAGGTAGCTGACCGCGATCCCCAGCGAGGTGTTCTTGGTCAGGTTCAGATACTGGCTGATCAGCGGCGGGATGATGACGCGCAGCGCCTGCGGCAGGATGATCAGGCTCATCGTCCGGTTCGGGCGAAGGCCGAGGGCGTAGGCGGCCTCGGTCTGGCCACGGCTGATCGCCAGGATGCCGGCACGCACGATCTCGGCGATGAAGGCGGCGGTGTAGAGCGACAGCGCGATCAGGAGCGCGGTGAAGCTGTGCGCCACCAGGATGCCACCCTGGAAGTTGAAGCCCTTCAGCTCGGGGATTTCCAGGTGCAGGCCAAGGGCGAACTTCAGCGCGATCACCGGGCCGAACAGGATCAGAAGCGACTTCCACCAGGTAACGGGGCGTTCGCCCGTTGCCTCCTGCACCGCCTTGGCATGGGCCAGAAGCCGGCGGTTGGCCCAGACCGATCCGATGATGACCGCGATGAAGGCCAGCAGGTTCAGGCTGACCGGCAGGAAGCCCAACTGGATCGAGCCGAGGCTGCGGTCGAAGAGGGGCGCGGGAATGTTGGTGCCCCGGTTCGTCACGGCCACCGTGTCGAAGAGGATCATCGAGGCGGCCGGTTCCTGACCCGCCGCGATCATCTCGTCCGTCACCCGGAAATCGCGCGGCTGGGGCGTGGTCTCGGACAGGATGACGTAGGACAGAAGGATCCACAGCAACAGCGGCACGTTGCGGAAGATCTCGACGTAGATGGTCATCAGCCGCCCGATCAGCCAGTTGTTCGACAGCCGCAGCACACCGATGATGACTCCAAGGATGGTGGCGAAGATGCAGCCCCAGAAGGCCACGACCAAGGTGTTCACCAGGCCGACGAGCAGCGCGCGGAAGTGGTTGTCGTCGTTCGAATAGGGGATCAGCTGCTGACCGATGTCATAGCCCGCGCGCTGCCAGAGGAAGTCGAAGTTGAACTCCTTCCCGCGCGCCGCGAGGTTCTGCGCCGTGTTGTTCAGCAGCCAGGCCACCGCCATGGCGAACAGCACCAGCACCACGACCTGAATCGTGTAGGACCGGTAGCGCGTGTCGTAGATGAGCATCGAGAGCCGAAAGCCATCTTTCGGCGCGTCCGAGGCAAAAGCCATCGTTTCCCCCTGTTTCCCGGAAAGACGGCCCCGGTTTTTCCCGGTGGCTGCGGGGTCGGTGCCCCTGGTCAGTCAGGTTGTCTGTTCGATCTTGAAAGCGGGGGCGCCCGGCGGCGCCCCCTTGTCGGTGATCAACGGAAGGGCGGGGCGTATTGCAGGCCGCCCTGGGTCCACAGCGCGTTCAGGCCGCGGGCCAGGTTGATCGTGGTGCCTTCGCCGATGTTGCGGGCGAAGATCTCGCCATAGTTTCCGACGGCGGCGATGGCGTTCTTGAAGGCGTCGTTGGCCACGCCCAGCTTCGCGCCCATGTCCCCGGAAACGCCAAGCAGGCGCTTGACCTCCTCATCGGTGGACGAGGCGGCAACCTCGTTCACGTTGGCCGAGGTGATGCCCTTTTCCTCGGCGATCAGCAGCGCGTAATAGGTCCAGCGCACGATGTCGCCCCACTGGTTGTCGCCATGGCGGACGACCGGGCCCAGCGGTTCCTTCGAGATGATCTCGGGAAGGATGATGTGGTTCTCGGCATCCGGCATGGTCGCGCGGCTGGCGGCCAGGCCCGAGGCGTCGGTGGTATAGGCATCGCAGGCGCCGGCCAGATACTGGCGCTGCGCCTCGGAGTCATCGGCCACCGTGACGGGCTGGTAGCTGATGTTGTTCTGCTTGAAGAAGTCGGCCAGGTTCAGCTCGGTCGTGGTGCCGGTCTGGATGCAGACGGTCGCGCCGTCCAGTTCCTTGGCCGAGGAGACGCCCAGATCCTTCTTCACCATGAAGCCCTGGCCGTCGTAGTAGTTGACCGCCACGAAATCCAGCGCCAGTTCGGTATCGCGCGAGAAGGTCCAGGTCGAGTTGCGGACCAGGAGATCCACTTCGCCCGACTGCAGCGCGGTGAAGCGGGTCTCGCCGGTGGTCGGCAGGAATTTCACCTTGGTCGCGTCACCCAGGACGACGGCTGCGACAGCCCGGCACAGATCGACGTCGAAGCCGGCCCAGTTGCCGTTCGCATCCGGAGCGCCGAACCCGGTCAAGCCGGTGTTGGACCCGCAGATCAGCTCGCCCCGCGCCTTGACGTCGTCGAGGGTCCCGGCCAGAGCCATGCCCGAAACGAGCGCGGTTGCCGCGAACGCGCCGAAGAATACGGATTTTCTCATTCTTACCTCTTCCTGAGTATGTGACCCTTCACGGCTCACGTTTATGCAGCGCGATCCCTTCGCGCAGTTTCTTGTGCAGGCGCAGTCCTGCCCCCGCTGGGCCCTAGTTTCGGCGAAAGCGCTTTTGCAGGTCAAGCGGCCTCTGGCGGATTCAGGAAAAATGCCTGTTTTCTTCGGGTTAGAACAGCCGATCAGCCCTCGGTTCCGGGGCTGCACGGGATCCGGGCAATCTTGTTACCCGCACAATTCATAGAATCGGTCGGCAAGCAGGAAGGCGGCGTGCTTGCGTTGCGCCACATCCGCGGCTTCCTCATCCTCTCCCCATTGCGAAATCTGCCAGTCCTCGTCGATCCGAGACAGACGCCAGGCCTCTTCCACGCCGATCCGCTTCCGCGTGACCGCCAGGGCCAGGATCAGCGAGCCGGACAGCGACACGAGGTCATGGAAGGCGGCCAGCCGGAACGCGGTCAGGCCGCGGACCAGGGACTGCAACGCCGCAAGGCTTTCGGCCGGCTGCGCCACATGCACGACCCCGGCCGTGGTGCGCAGCGAAACCCCCAGATCCGTCGCAGCCCAGGCCAGAAGCGGGTCCCAGGCCCGGGCTTGCAGCGCCACCAGCGCTTCCGGCCCCTCGGCCCGATAGCACATGAGGTCGCTGCCGCCGTAATCCGCGACCATCCGCGCGATCGTGTCGAACTCTGGCGCCACCGTGTCGATGGCCGAATTCGCCATGCGGGTGAAGGGCATCGAGGCCGGATCGACCCTATCGCCCTGCGCCTGCCATTCGGCGGCCACCGCCTCGGCCAGGGCGGCGGTCGGCAGGACGAGGGGCACCTTGCGGGGCGTCCGCAGCGGGCGGGCATCCAGCTGCACGGCAAAGCCGCCCTCGACGGGGACGGCGCTGGCCGTGGTCCAGAACCGGCGCGGGGCCCATTCGCTCACCGGATCACCTCGAAGGGATCGGCGGGCACGTCGTCTTCCTTCCAGTCCAGGAGCTTCCAGGTCCGCGCCATGTGTTCCGGCAGCGGAGCGGTGAAGGTCATCTGCCGCTTCAGGATCGGATGCTCGATCGTCAGGGACCGCGCATGCAGGTGCAGCTTCTTCGAAAGGTCGCCCCCGACGCCCGCCCCCCAGCCATCGCCCAGGTTCTCGGACTGGCTGCCGCCATACTTGCCGTCACCCAGGATCGGGTGGCCGATCTCTGCCATGTGCGCGCGCAGCTGGTGGGTGCGGCCCGTCACCGGCTCCAGCGCCATCCAGCTGAGACGGGTGCCCAGGAACCACAGCGTGAAATAATCCGTATGGGCGCGCTTGGCCTCGGGGTGGTCGGCCATCCTGGCGGGATGGACGCAGAGCATCTTCTCGCCCTCGCCCCCCCGACCCCGGCCGGGCGCCTTTTCCAGCGCGAACTTGATCGACCCCTGGCGGGGATGCGGCACACCGGCCACGACGGCCCAGTAGATCTTGCGCGCATTGCGATGCCGCAGCGCCTCGGACAGGGCGCGCGCCACGCGGTCGGTCCGCGCCAGCAACAGGATACCCGAGGTGTCCTTGTCCAGCCGGTGGACCAGCTTGGGCTTGTCCTTGTAGCCGAACTTCAGCGCCTCGGCGAGGCCGTCCACATGCCGCGCGCCCTGCCCCGAGCCGCCCTGCGAGGGCAGGCCCGCTGGCTTGTTCAGCACGATCAGGTGCTCGTCCCTGTAAAGCACCGCCGCCTGGATCATCTTCGCATCCGCCGCGCTGATCCCTGCCGGCCGCGGCTCTGGCGGCGGGCCTTCCGCCGGCAGGGGCGGCACCCGGACGACCATTCCGGGCGCGACCCGGTCCGAGGCCTTGACCCGGCCCTTGTCCACCCGCAGCTGCCCCGTCCGGCACAGCTTTTCCACCGCGCCCTGGGTCAGATGCGGAAAGCGGCGGCGCAGCCACTTGTCGAGGCGCTGTTCGCCCTCGTCCTCGGTCACGGTCAGGAACTGGACGCCACTCATGCCAGCGCCCGCGCCATCGCAAGGCCCGCGACGATCGCCGCCAGCGACAGGACGACCGAGAGCGCGACATAGGCCGCCGCCATCACATGGTCGCCGCGCTCCCACAGGGTAAGCGCGTCCAGCGAGAAGGCCGAGAACGTGGTGAAACCGCCCAGGATGCCGGTCATCAGGAAGGGTGCGAAATGCGTGCCGCCCTTGCGCGACAGCACCACGACGATGACGCCCATCAGGAAGGATCCGATCACGTTGACGATCAGGGTCGCATAGGGAAAGCCCGGCCCGATCCAGCGCATCACCCCGACATTGGTCAGATAGCGCAAGCTTGCGCCGATGGCCCCGCCTAGGGCGACCTGGATGAGGTTCAGGAACATGCCCGTCCTTTGCGGCGAGGCAAGGCGAATGTCAATGCGGCGCATGGGAAGATGCCGCCCCCGGCCCTGCCGGCCCTCCCCCCGCAGGCGCCGCAGCCGTGGCCAAAGGCCCCCGCGGCCGACGCGCCCAGGGGCGGTTGGCAGACCGGAGGCAGACCATTCACCGGATCGAGACGCGCAAGGAGGGACCGGACGATGCAAGGGGCCATCCGGGCGGCGCCCGGCCCTTGCGGACCAGGCCGGCCGCGGCCTCGTTTCCGCGCATCAGCCGGGGCTCATCCGTCCTGCCGCTTGGCCCGCAGCTTCGCGAAATACTCCACCCGCTTCTTCAGCTCGCGCTCGAACCCGCGTTCGGGGGGCAGATACCAGACCGGCCGCTTCATGCCCTCGGGGAAGTAGTTCTGCCCCGAGAACCCGTCCTCGGCGTCGTGGTCGTAGGCATAGCCCGCCCCATAGCCCTGGTCCTTCATCATCCGGGTCGGAGCGTTCAGGATATGCTTCGGCGGCATCAGGCTGCCGGTCTCGCGCGCGGCGGCGCGGGCGGCCTTGTAGGCGGTATAGACCGCATTCGATTTCGGGGCGAGCGCAAGATAGACAACGGCCTGCGCCAGCGCGAGTTCGCCCTCGGGCGAGCCGAGCCGCTCATAGGTCTGCCAGCCGTCCAGACAGACCGCCTCGGCCTGCGGGTCGGCCAGGCCGATGTCCTCCACCGCCATCCGGGTGATCCGGCGGGCGAGAAAGCGGGGATCCTCGCCGCCTTCCAGCATGCGCGCGAACCAGTAGAGCGCCGCGTCGGGATCGCTGCCGCGCACCGATTTGTGCAGCGCGCTGATCAGGTTGTAATGCTCGTCCCCCGCCTTGTCGTATCTGGCGGCCCGCCGCATCAGCCTTTGGGAAAGCTGATCTCGGGCAAGGTTGCCATCGACCTTCCAGGCCGCCACCTGCTCGATGAGGTTCAGAAGCGCCCGCCCGTCCCCGTCCGCCATCTCCAGCAGCGCCTCGCGCGCCTCGCCCTTCAGGGGCAGGGCCCGGCCCAGTTCCTTTTCCGCCCGCTGTGCCAGTCGTTCGAGGTCGGCCAGCGACAGCCGCTCCAGCACGATGACCTGCGCGCGCGACAGCAGGGCCGCGTTCAGTTCGAAACTCGGGTTCTCGGTCGTCGCGCCGACCAGAAGGATCGTGCCGTCCTCCATGTGCGGCAGGAAGCCGTCCTGCTGCGCCTTGTTGAAGCGGTGGATCTCGTCCACGAAGAGGAGCGTCCCCTTCCCGTTCTGCCGCCGCAGCTTCGCCGCCTCGAACACCTTGCGCAGTTCGGGCACCCCGGTGAAGATCGCGCTGATCTGCACGAAGTGCAGGTCGGTCTCATCCGCCAGAAGCCGCGCGATCGTGGTCTTGCCGACACCGGGCGGCCCCCAGAGGATCAGCGAGGACAGCGATCCCGAGGCCAGCATCGCACCAAGGGGGCCGTCGCGCGACAGGACCTTGTCCTGCCCGATCACCTCGGACAGCGCCTTCGGCCGCAGCCGGTCGGCCAGCGGGCGCGGGCCGCCGTCGGGCCGGGCTGAGGGGATGTCGAAGAGATCGGCCATGGGTGCAGCTTAGCCGGGCGGGCGGCAGGACTAAAGCCGGAAGCGCAGCCGGAAGGGCTGGCCCTGCCGCATCAGGTCGATCTGCCAGAGCCGGGAGGAGTCGCGCGCCGCCGCAAGCGCCTCGGCCGGGGTGGCCACGACAAGGCCGTTGATAGCCACCAGCACATCGCCGGCCTGCAAGCCGATCTCGTAGGCCAGATCGCTGCTTTGCAGGACGGCCACGCCGCTTGCCGAAAGCGGCAGCTGCAACTCGCTGATCACCGCCGGGTTGATCCGCGCCAGGGTCGCTCCGCGCAGGATCACGTCCTCGGTGACGGTCAGCGCCTCGCGGTCCGGCTCGTCCGGCGCGGGCCCAAGCACCACTTCGCCGGTGCTCTCGGCGCCGTTGTGCAGGAAGGTCACGGTCTGCCTGCCCGGCCCAAGGACCGACAGGCGGTAGAGGAATTCCTGCGGCGTGTTGATCGCGGCGCCGCCAAGCGCCAGCACCACATCGCCTTCGGCAACACCGGCGCGGGCAAAGGGGCTTTGCGGATGCAGCGCGGTGATCATCACCCCGACGGGGCGTTCCATGCCCAGCGCCTCGGCGAAGGATCCGTCCACCTCCTGCGCCGCAAGCCCGGCCCAGGGGCGCTGGAACCGGCTTTCGCCAGCCTCGGCCTGGGCCACCACCGCCGCGACCAGGTTCGACGGGATGGCGAAACCGATCCCGTTCGATCCGCCGCCCTTGGTCAGGATCGCCGTGTTGATCCCGACCAGACGCCCTGCCACATCCACCAGCGCGCCGCCGGAGTTGCCCGGATTGATCGGCGCATCGGTCTGGACGAAATAGCCGGTTCCGTCCCCCACCTGCAACGCCGATCGCGCAAGCCCCGAGACGATCCCGGAACTGACCGTCTGCCCCACGCCGAAGGGGTTGCCGATCGCCAGCACCAGATCGCCGACCTGAAGGGCATCGCTGTCGCCGAATTCCAGCGCGGGCAGCGGCTCGTCGGTCTCGACCTTCAGGACGGCCAGGTCCGCCTGAGGATCGTCGAGCAGCACCCGCGCGGCGAACTCCTGCCGGTCGGCCAGAACGACCCGGATGTCGGTCGCCTCTGCCACGACATGATGATTCGAGACGACGATCCCGTCGGGCGACACGATCACGCCCGAGCCCAGCGAGTTCTGCACCCGCTGGGGGCCGGCGAAGTCCTGGAAGAACTGGTCGAAGAACGGATCGCCGGCGAAGGGGTTCGCCCGGTCCCGCACCTGCTGCCGGACGTAGATGTTCACGACGGCCGGGGCCGTCTTGCGCACGACCGGGGCGAAGGACAGCGTGATGTCCGTGGCGCTTTCGGGCACGACCGTTTCGGCGCGCACCGATGCAGGCGCAGGGACCAGCGAAAGGCAGAGAAGAAGCAGCAAGAGACGCATCAGGGACCTCCGGCGACATTGCCGTCCCTAATTGGGGCCATCATGGCAGCGAGGCAACCCGGAACGCTCCGGGTCGCGCTCGGCCGGTGCCTTCAGTGCCGGGTGCCCGAGAAATCCATCTCGACCACCTGGTTCTCGATCCCGTCGATCACCAGAACCGGGCCCATCGCCTTCATCCTGACACCGACACGGTCGGCCCAGCGCGGCCAGGTCGCGGACAGCAGCGTCAGGCAATGCGTCGCCCCAAGGTCGCGCACCGTCTCGCCAAGTTGCATGATCAGCTGGCTGTGCACCTTTCGGCGGATCGCGGCCGGCGTGTCATGCGCCACAAAGAGGCGCGAGCTTTCCCAGACATGCGCCGCCGTCGGCGCGGTGTCATACAGAAGGTTGGCAGGAATGGTCTCCAGAAGACCACGCTGCGCATCGCGGATCATGTAGCTGTAGATGCCGCAGTTGTGGGTCGTGGGCGTCAGCCGGTTGCCGGCCAGCACCTTGCCCGTCTCGTCATGCACCACCACCCAGCGGCTGGCCGGGGTGTCGTACTGGTCGTATTCCATGCCCATCGCCTCGGGCAGGTTCCACTTGTTGTGGACGATGAACAGCTCGCGCCGTGCGCGCAGCATGTTGGCGAAAAGCTCGCCATGGTTGTGCATGTTGGCAAAGGATAGCGTCGTGGTCTGCATGGGGTCCTCCTGCAGGGTTGGGTCAAGTCGTAACCTTGCAGGGGACATCGTCAGATCAGACGGCTGTCCTTCGCGCGCTGGATCGCCTCGGCCGTCGTCCGCGCCATCAGGCGCTCGCGGGCGGAACTGATCCGGGCCTTCAGCGCGCTTTCCGAGATTCCCAGCTTTTCTGCCGCGGCAGCAAACCGGTCGCCCCCTGCAATGCATCTCAAGGCCTCGATCTGGGCCTCGGTCAAGGCTTCGGGCGGCTCGCTCAGCTCATGCAGGCGCTTTACTGCCCGCTCGAACCTGGCAATCTCATCGTCCCGAAACTCCCGGTCGTGCCGGGCGAAACTGGCAATCGTTCGCGACTTGATCGGACCGCAAGCGACGGTCACGCCGAATTTCAGGCCAAATGCGGCCGCCTCCTTGAACAGGCCGAAGGGATCGGGCAATTCCGGATCGCTCCACCTGATCCAGCCCGTTCTGGAAAAGCCCCAGGCCGTCATCGGATCGCGCAAGACGTAGCCATTCTCCGTGTAATGATCGATCCACCGCTGGTCATAGGTCTGGAACGTCAGGAGAGGCGAGGTAAAGCGGATGTGCAGACCAATGAAATAACCGGCGGTCGCCAATCGGGCCACATTCTGAAGCTCGACATCGATACTCGTCCGGTTACTCATTTCCACTCGGGATGCACATCGGGCCCGCTCAACTATAGCGTGTCGGGTCGATCAATCCAGCCTTCTCTTGACCGGCAGGGCCACGGCAGCAGCACCGGCTTCAATGCATGTTCTGCGCCATGCTGATCGTGACGCAGACACAATCGAGACCGTCGAAATTCAGGATCGGCCCGACCGGCACGCATTCCAGCCCGACACGGCGACCGATCCGGCGCGAGGCTTCGGGAATGAGCCCGAGCACCGAGGTGGCGCCCAAGGCCCTGGCAGCGTTCACCATTTCCTGGCGCAACTGCAACTGGACCCGCAGGCGCATCGACGCCGGAACGGATTCGGATACGAAGACGCGGCTGCTTTCCCAGATGTTTTCGGCAACCGGTGCGGGGAAATTCAAGAGGTTGGAGGGGATCGTCTCCAGAAGGCCGCGCTGCGCATCGCGGATCATGTAGCTGTAGATGCCGCACTTGTGGGTGGTCGGCGTCAGCCGGATGCCTGCCAGGACCTCACCGCCCTCATGCACTGCGACCCAGCGGCTGGCGGGCGTGTCATACTGGTCGAACTCCATGCCGTTCGACTGCGGCAGATCCCACTTGTTGTGCTGGATGAAGGCGCGATGCCGCGCCCGGAACATGTTGGCGAACAGTTCGCCATGGTTGTGCAGGTTCTCGAACGAGAGAGTGGTAACTTCCATAGCGGTCTCCTTCTGCTTGATGCACGAACAATCAGAGGGAAACATCACATGCTTATAGCAGCCGGTATTCGCGCGCCTTCTTGAGAGCCTCGGTTGCAGTCCGGGCCTCCAGTCTGATTCGAGCCGAATTCAGTCGTGCCTTGAAGGCGCTTTCCGATATCCCCAGTTTTGCTGCGGCAGCAGAGTGACGGTCCCCATTAGCGATACATTGCAGCGCTTCGATCTGCGCCTTGGTCAGTTCGGAAGGAGGCTTCGCGGCAATATGCAGGCGCGCGGTGATATCGGCGAGCCGCTCCATCTCCGAATCGGTGAATTCGCGGTCAGACCTCGTGATGCCGGCCATCGACCTCGAGGTGATCGGGCCATAGGACGATACGGCCCCGTATTTCATTCCGAATGTTGCGGCCTTCTTCAGCAGCTCGAACGGATCCGGCAACGGAATCTCGCTCCAGCGTCGCGTGCCGGTGGTTCCGATCCCCCAGAAGATCACCGGATCGCGCAGGTAGTAGGAATGCGAATTGTAATATTCGACCCAGTCGGCCGGATACCGGCTATGATAGATCAGCGGACTGGCAAAGCGAATGTGAAGCCCGACGGCATAGCCTTCGGGCGCAAGTTCGTGCAATTCGTCATACAGTTCGGTCAATCGTTTACTCTGCGACATCGGCAACAGGTTCCTCACCGGGTCATGTTCAACCTCAAGTGTAAAATATCAAGCCGTTCGCCGCGTTGTCCTGTTTTTTTGGCGGCATGCAGTCGCGGCACCGCATCAGTTGCCGCCAAAACGGCAAAGACCCGCCAAAGCTGGCGGGTCTTCGGATCGGCGCGGTCAGAGCCTGGGCTCAGTCTTCGGCTGCTTCGAGGCGCGCACGGTCGGCGGCACCCTTGGCCGACGTGTCGCGATCGACGAGCTCGATGATCGCCATCGGTGCCATGTCGCCATAGCGGAAGCCGGCCTTCAGGATCCGGACATAACCGCCCTGACGGTCCTTGTAGCGCGGCGCCAGCACGTCGAACAGGCGCGTGACATGCATGTCCTGCTTGAGAGCCGCTGCCGCCTGGCGGCGGGCGTGCAGGTCGCCGCGCTTGGCCAGCGTGATCAGCTTTTCGACGACCGGGCGCAGTTCCTTGGCCTTGGGCAGGGTGGTCTTGATCTGCTCGTGCTCGATCAGCGAGCCGGCCATGTTGGCGAGCAACGCCTTGCGATGTTCGTGGGTTCGGTTCAGGCGGCGGTAGCCGCGGGCGTGACGCATGATGATCTCCTAGACGTCGTTTTGCTTTGTGTTGCCACCCGTGCGATGCGGGTGGCGTCGTTGGGGCGGGATGCCCATGGTTTCCCCGCACGAGGCGGGCATTCGTCGCAGGGTGCGCTACAGCGCACCCCTGCCTCAGAACTGGTCCTCGAAGCGCTTGGCCAGGTCCTCGATGTTCTCTGGCGGCCAGTTTTCGACATCCATCCCGAGATGCAGGCCCATGCTCGAGAGCACTTCCTTGATCTCGTTCAGCGACTTGCGGCCGAAGTTCGGGGTCCGCAGCATCTCGGCCTCGGTCTTCTGGATCAGGTCGCCGATGTAGACGATGTTGTCGTTCTTCAGGCAGTTCGCGGACCGGACCGAAAGCTCCAGCTCGTCCACCTTCTTCAGCAGGAGCGGGTTGAACTCGAGCCCCGAATCGATCTCGCCGACCTTGGCCGATTCCGGTTCCTCGAAGTTGACGAAGATCGACAGCTGGTCCTGCAGGATGCGCGCGGCATAGGCCACGGCGTCCTCGGGCGTCAGGCTGCCATCGGTTTCCACCTTCATCGTCAGCTTGTCATAGTCCAGCACCTGGCCCTCGCGGGTGGGCTGCACCTCGTAGCTGACCTTCTTGACCGGCGAATAGATCGCGTCGATCGGGATCAGGCCGATGGGGGCATCCTCGGGCCGGTTCTTGTCGGCCGAGACATAGCCCTTGCCGGTGTTCACGGTCAGTTCCATGAACACGTCGGCGCCTTCGTCCAGATGGCAGATGACGTGATCCTTGTTCAGGATCTCGATGCCGTTCGATTCCGAGATGTCGCCTGCCGTCACCACGCCCGGCCCCTTGGCCGAGATCGACAGCCGCTTCGGACCCTCGACCTCCATCTTCAGGCTGACGCCCTTCAGGTTCAGCACGATGTCGGTCACGTCCTCGCGCACGCCGGCCACCGACGAGAACTCGTGCAGGACATTGTCGATCTGCACGCTGGTGATGGCCGCCCCCTGCAGCGAAGACATCAGCACACGACGCAGCGCGTTGCCCAGCGTCAGGCCGAAGCCGCGCTCCAGCGGCTCGGCGATGACGGTCGCGACACGGGCGGCATCGGCCCCCGGCTTCACGACCAGCTGCGTCGGCTTGATGAGTTCCTGCCAGTTCTTGTGGATCATTCTGAAGCCCCTATTCTTGTCCGCTGCCGATGTCCTAAGCCTACGGACGCCCGAGGATCGTAAACGACGAAAACCG
>JBKBRG010000017.1:0-14386 GCA_046292325.1 Tabrizicola sp. | reverse complement strand
TTCTGTCGCCGTGAGAACGGTGGAGAAACGGAATGACAATCTATGCCCCGGTGCTGGATGGGTCGCAGAAGGCCTTCCTGTCCTGCTACCTTGACAACCTGGCCCTGGTCGAGCGGCTGCACCGCCTGCTTCTGGACGTCATCAAGGACGAGTTCGAACGCCTCGGGGTGCTGGAGATCAACTCGGTCCAGGCGCTCCTGCTGTTCAACATCGGCGAGAACGAGGTGACGGCGGGCGAACTGAAATCGCGCGGCTACTACCAGGGCTCGAATGTCAGCTACAACCTGAAGAAGCTGGTGGAACTTGGCTACATGCACCACCAGCGATCCGAGATCGACCGCCGCTCGGTGCGGGTGCGGCTGACCGAGAAGGGGCGGCAGGTGCGGGCAGTGTTGTCCGACCTCTTCGCCCGTCACGCCGAGGGGATCGAGCGGCGCGCGCTGATCGACGCCTCGGGGATGGACGAGATCAACATGGCGCTGAAACGGATCGAGCGGTTCTGGACCGAACAGATCCGCTACATCTACTAGGGTCAGGCCGCCGACGCGCTGCGGCCACCAGCGGCGACAGGCGGGCCGGGAAAGGGAGTGGCGCAAGCCAAGGTTGGTTGGTGGCGGGCCAATGTCCGCAGTCAGGCCGTCGAACTGGGTGTGGCCCCATCCCTCCGGCGTGGACGGGGCCGGGTCAGTTGACCTTGCGGGACGGCAGGAAGGGCAGGGGGGCGACCGGCAGGCCCTCCTCGATCAACGCCCGCGCCTCGTCGGGCCGGGCCTCGCCATGGATCGCCCGGCCCGGGGCCTCGCCCGCGTGGATCCGGCGCGCCTCGGTCGCGAAGTTCATGCCGACATATTCCGAGTTCTCCTCGATCTGCCGCCGAAGGGCGGCGATCTGCGCCTCGAGCTCCGAGGCGGGCAGGCTCAGGTCCGGGCGGTCGTCGTCACCCGTGCGCGGGCGGGATGCCGCCTTTCGCGCAGGCCGCACCGCCGGCGCCATCAGGTCCTTGCGCACCTCGGTCGAACCGCAAACCGGACAGGCAACCTGACCGGCCGATTGCAGCGCGGCAAAGGCATCGGCTCCCTTGAACCAGCTGTCAAAGGTATGGTCCTTTCCGCAACGAAGACTGTATCGGATCATTCCGTGCCTGCCCGTTCCTGGCGACACCACTAGCTAATCAGCCGCGAAAAAAGTTCAATGCCCCCGGTGCTTGTCCCGCTTGCGCCGCTGGGCGGTTTCTTCGTTCTCGCCTTCCTCTGCCGCGATCGGCAACGGACGCCCGCCCTCTGGCGGCGTGAAGCCGGCGATGATCTTCCCCAGATCAGGCTCGTCCACCAGTCCGGCCGCAACCGCCAGGGGGAACCACTTCCTCCGCCTCTCCTTCGCCTCGGGAAAGCTGTCGGCCAGTCGGGACACCTTCAGACCATAGACGGCGACCGCGCAGGGCACCGAGGCATCCACGGCCAGCACCTTCTGATAGCCGAAGCGCCCCAGGCAGAGCGGGCTGACCTGACCGCTGACCCCGGCTTCCTCCCAGGCTTCCTGTGCCGCCGCAGCTTCGGGTGCGAGGCCTGGCATTGGCCAACCCTTCGGGATCACCCAGCGCCCGGTGTTGCGGCTGGTGATGAGCAGCACCTCGATCCCTTCGCCGCCCTCACGCCAGCACAAGGCACCGTATTGCACCCTTGCATGTCCCGGTCCGGCGCCCTGCGCCACCAACTTGTCTTGCCAACTCATCTTGCGCCCATTTGGCCGCCCGTTTGCCGGCGCTGGCCACTGCTCGATCCCTATGGTCAGAATATGGCATGGCTGCGGGCGAAATCACAGCTTTTTCGGGAAGATTTGACGTGCAGCGCGCCCGAATTATCTGATCAGGTGCAACATGCTGCAATCGGAGGCACCATGATTCGGCTTATCGCAAGCCTGCTGGTCTGGATCACCCTGTCGCCGGCCTTCGCGGGCGACAGGCAGCGTTTCACGTCGATTGACGGAGGGGTAATCGATCTCGAGGACTGGCGCGGCAAGCCGGTTCTGGTGGTCAACACCGCCTCGCTTTGCGGCTTTGCCGGCCAGTTCGACGGCCTCCAGGCCCTGCACGACCGTTTCGGCGACCGCGCCCTGATCCTCGCGGTGCCCTCGGACGACTTCAATCAGGAGCTGGCCGACGAATCCGCAGTCAAGGAATACTGCGCCACCAATTTCGACCTGACCCTGCCGATGACCGAGATCACCCATGTAAAGGGTCCGCAGGCGCATCCGTTCTATGCCTGGCTGCGCGACGAGACCGGCTTTGTTCCGGGCTGGAACTTCAACAAGGTGCTGATCGGCCCCGACGGCAAGGTGGTTGCGACCTTCGGTGCCCCGGTGGCGCCGCGGGCCATAGCCGGAAGGATCGAGGCCCTGACGCAATGATGCTTTCGCCGCCTCCGGCCCCCGCCGGGCTGGCGGCTGCTCCGCTTTTCGTAGGGGCCGAGATCTATCGCAGGTCTTCCTATGGCCTGCACCACCCGCTGCGGATACCGCGCGTGTCCACGGTCATGGACCTTGCGCGCGCCCTGGGCTGGTTGCCCTCCGACCGTTTCCGGTCCAGCCCGCGGGCAAAACCGGCGGCGCTGACGCTCTGGCACGAGCCGGCCTATGTCGCGGCCTTGCAGGAGGCCGAGACCCTTGGTGCGGCATCGCGGGAAATGCGCGAGCGCTTCCACCTCGGCACCCTGTCGAACCCGGTGTTCCCCGAGGTCTATCGCCGGCCAGCCACCGGGGCAGGGGGCACGATGCTGGCGGCCGAGCTGCTGTCGCACGGCCCCGGGGTGATCCATGTGCCGGGCGGGGGCACGCACCATGGCCTTCCGGGCCGGGCGAACGGGTTCTGCTATCTGAACGACGTGGTGCTGGGCATCAAGGTTCTGCAACGCGCCGGCCTGACCCGCATTGCCTATGTCGATCTGGATGCGCACCATTGCGACGGGGTGGAACTGGCCTTCGCCGGCGATCCGGGGGTGCGGATGATCTCGGTCCACGAAGAGGGGCGCTGGCCCTTCACCGGCGCGCTGGAGGATGCGGGCGGCGGCAGCGCCTTCAACCTGCCGGTCCCCAGGCACTACAACGACAGCGAGGCGCGGGCGGTGCTGCACGGGCTGATCCTTCCCAGGGTCGAGGAATTCCGGCCCGAGGCGCTGGTCCTGCAATGCGGCGCAGACAGTCTGCTGGAGGATCCCCTGTCGCGTCTGGCACTGTCGAATCGCGCCTATCTGGAGGCGCTGTCGGCACTTCTGCCCCTTGCCCCGCGGGTTCTGGTGCTGGGCGGGGGCGGCTACAACCCATGGTCGGTCGGACGGCTGTGGACGGCGATCTGGGGCACACTGGCGGGGCATGATCTGCCCGACCGTCTGCCCGAGGCGGCGCAGGCGGTTCTCGCCGGCCTGACCTGGGGCGGCGGTGGGCGGCCCGCGCCCGACCCCGCGATGCTGACCACGCTGCTCGATCTTCCGCGCGAAGGCCCGGTCCGGCCCGAGATCCGCGACCGCCTCGCAAGGCTTGCGCGGCGATGATCCGGGCGTTCCTTGGCATCGACCTGCCGCCGTCCGCGCGTGGAGCCTGCCAGGTGCAGCAGGTTCTCTTGCCCCTGCCGCGGAAGGTAGAGCCGGAAAACCTGCACCTGACCCTGGTCTTTCTGGGCAATTGTCCCGATGCGGTGCTGGAAGCCGCGCACGAAGGGTTCGAGGCGTTGCGATTCGAAGGGTTTTCCATTTCCCTGCAAGGGCTTGGCCTTTTCGGCAAGGACCGTCCCCATACGGCCTGGGCCGGGGTGGCGCCTTCCCCCCCGCTGATCCGGCTGCAAGCCAAGGTCGAGACCATCGCCCGCCGCGCGGGCTGTCCGATCGACGCGCGGACCTTCGTGCCGCATGTCACGCTGGGCCGCTTTCCGCCCCCCGACCCGCCCGGCATCGCCCGGCTGGAGCGTGCCGTCGCCATGGGCGCAGGCTTCCGCACCGAGCCCTGGAAGGTGACGGAACTGACGCTCTGGCAAAGCCATCTCGGCAAGTCCGCGCTCTACGAGGTGCTGGCGCGCTACCCGCTCGCTTGACAGGGACGCCGGGCTGCCGCACCACGGGCGGCAATGACGGAGACCCCCATGAAGATCGCCCACCGCGAGATCGGCCCAGGCCATCCCCCCCTTGTCATCGCCGAGATCGGCATCAACCACGGCGGCGATCTGGCCGTGGCGAAGGAGATGGTGCGCCTGGCCGCCGGGGCGGGCTGCGAGATGATCAAGCACCAGACCCACATCATCGAGGACGAGATGACCGAGGAGGCCAAGGCGATCTTCCCGCCGAACGCCGATGTCTCGATCTGGCATGTGATGGAACGCTGCGCCCTGTCGCTGGAGGAAGAGGCAGAGCTGAAGCGCTACACCGAAAGCCTGGGGATGATCTGGATCTCCACCCCCTTCAGCCGGGCGGCGGCGGATTTCCTGGAAACGCTGGACGTGCCGGCCTACAAGATCGGCTCGGGCGAGGCCGACAACCTGCCCTTGATCCGCCACATCGCGCGGAAGGGCAAGCCCGTGATCCTGTCCACGGGAATGCAGACGATCGAGTCGATCCGCGCCAGCGTGGACATCCTCGACCGGGCCGGGGTGGACTATGCGCTGCTGGAATGCACCAACCTCTACCCCAGCCCGGCCGAGATCGTCAGCCTGCGCGGGGTGACGGAACTGCGCGAGGCCTTCCCGAAGGCGGTGGTGGGCTTTTCCGACCATTCCATCGGCCCGGAAATGGCGCTGGCCTCGGTGGCGCTGGGCGCCTGCATCCTGGAACGCCACTATACCGACACGCGCTATCGCAAGGGGCCGGACATCATCAACTCGATGGACCCGGCGGAACTGCGCTTCCTGATCGACCGGTCGAAAGAGATCTGGGTGGCCGCGAACAACCCCAAGCAACGAAGCGCCCCCGAGGAGGATGTCTACCGCTTTGCCCGCGGCTCGGTGGTGGCCGACCGCGACCTGCCCGAGGGCCATGTGATCCGCGAAGAGGACATCTGGGCCCGCCGCCCCGGCTCGGGCGAGATCGCGGCCCATGACTTCGACAAGGTGGTGGGGAAACGGCTGAAACGGGCCGTGACGCGGAACACGCAGCTGAAATGGGGGGATCTGGGGTGACGCCAGATCCCATGTCGGTTCCAGTCTTCGTGATCTCTCTGGCCAGGGCCACGGCAAGACGCGAGCAGGTTGCAGCCGAATTTGCCCGCATCGGCTTGACCTATCGGATCTGGGACGGAATCGACGGGGCCGCGCTGCGCGACGAGCTTCTGTCGAAAACCGACGCGAAGGCGTGGCGCCGGAACATGGGGGCTCCGATCGCGGACGGGCATCTCGGATGCTATGCTTCGCATGTCGAACTCTGGCGCGAGATTGCCTCTGGGCCGGACGAGGTGGTGCTGATCTGCGAGGACGATGTCACCTTCATGGATCAGTTTCCGCAAGCCCTGGCGGCAGGATTGATGCTGGCGGGGCGGTGGGATGTCCTGCGATTTTCCTGCATCCGCGCGAAGGGGCGTATTCCCCTTGCGCGCGCCATGGGCTTCAGCCTGTGCGCCTATTGGGGACCGTTCACAGGCAACGGGTGCTATCTGATCACCCGGGAGGCCGCAGCAGAACTCTCATCCAGGTTCTACCCGATCCGGCGTGCGCATGACCACGAGCTGAACCGCTTCTTCGAGTATGATATCCGCCTCATGGGACTGGAACCGTTCACCGCCCCGCCACGCGATTGCGGGGAAAGCTTCATTACCGGAAGCAGGATGTCCGGTGCCAGAAAGTTTCCGAAATGGCGCCGCCTGCCATACTATCTGCAGAAACTTGCCAACTATCCGCGTCGCCTGTTCTGGCTGTCACGCAATGGGTTTATTTGGCCTCTTTTGACCGGACCGGATGAGGTAGAGAATTGATTCCGCTTTGGAAGATCCTGCGCGAGCTGAACCGCATCAAGGACAAGACATTGGCACTGCCGGTGACCCTGGCGACGCTGCCGCGGCGGCTGGGTGAACCGCGGCGCAGAGAGATCTATCTGCGCGACTTCGAGACGCTCACGCGTCGCACCTTCGGGGTGGTTCCGGCAGGCGAGCGCATTGCCGTCTTGCTCATCTTTCAGCCGAAAGGCGTTGCGCCTTCAGTCTTTCTCACGCTCGACTGGCTGCGGTCCGAGGGCTATGTGTCCACTTAACCTTCTTTCCGTGCTATTTTGGGGAAGGAGGAACCGCCCATGGGACAATCATCGACTGCGAGGAAGGCCACGCCGCGTGACGCTGCGAGCAAGGTGGCGCAGCAGCGCCTGAGCGTGCTGGAGCTGGCTCGGGAGCTTGGCAACGTTGCCGAGGCATGCAGGCAGCGGGGCATGGACCGGACCAGTTTCTATGAATGGAAGCGCCGGTTCCAGACGCAGGGCTTCGACGGGCTGAAGGACCTGCCGCCGATCCACAAGAGCCATCCGCAGACGACCCCGCCGGAAACCATCGAGAAGATCAAGGCGCTGGCGCTGAAGCACCCCGCCTACGGTTGCAACCGGCACGAGGCCATGCTGGCGCTCGAGGGCATCCGGGTGTCCTCGATCACCATCCAGAAGATCCTGAACGAGAACGGGCTCGGCACGAAGGTCGATCGCTGGCTCGCGCTGGAGGCACAGAACGCCGAGAAGGCGATCGAGATCACCGCCGAGCAGGCCGCCTTCCTGGAGAAGATGAACCCCTGCTTCCGGGAAAGGCATGTGGAATCAGGCGCTCCGGGCGAGCTCCTGTCGGCCGACACGTTCTTCGTGGGCAGTCTCAAGGGCGTGGGCAAGGTCTACCTGCACGCCGTCGTCGACACCTACGGCAGCTACGCCTTCGGGTTCCTGCACGTCTCCAAACAACCCGAGGCCGCGGTGGCGGTCCTGCACAACGACGTCCTTCCTTTCTACCGCGATCTCGACCTGCCGGTGAAAGCCGTGCTCACCGACAACGGCCGCGAGTTCTGCGGCACCGAGCGACACCCTTACGAGCTCTACCTCGACCTCAATGGCATCGAGCACCGCCGAACCAAGGTTAAATCGCCCAAGACCAACGGCTTCGTCGAGCGCTTCAACGGCACCGTCCTCGACGAGTTCTTCCGCGTGACGATGCGCGAGACATTCTACGACACCGTCGAGGCGCTCCAGGCCGACCTCGACGCCTGGCTCGTCCACTACAACACCGAGCGCCCGCATCTGGGCTACCGCAACCAGGGCAGACGGCCCATCGAAACCGTCATGTCATTCGTCAGTCAACAAGGTTAAGTGGACAGGCTATGCCCCCTTCGTCGTCTCCAACGCTCCGGTCCTTGATCGCGAACTATGTCCGCCGGGCGATCTGGCTGTGGCGGCACGGCATGCTTCCTGCTCCAGACAGGAGAAGATCGTGACTACCCCTTCCCTTCCTGTGCTCACATTCCCAGCAAAGGTGGCTGCATTCGTGCGGAGCATCTATGCAACGGCCGGAGTAATCCTTGAGTATGGATCTGGCGGCTCGACCTTCGTAGCTGCAGCTTCACCGGGCAAGCACATCACTTCGGTCGAGAGCGATCCTGGCTGGGCAAACCGCATGCGCGAGATTTCCGCTGCCCACGACCTCCCCTCGCCGCCTTCCATCGTATATGTGAACATCGGCCCGGTAGGGGCGTGGGCCCGCGCACTCGATCATCAGCACCTCGAAAGCTTCATCGGCTATGCCCAATCGATCTGGGACAGCCCGGGTTTCAAGCATCCTGATGTCGTCCTTGTCGACGGTCGCTTCCGAGCCGCCTGCTTCATGACAGCCTACTTGAATGCCGAGCGTCCGATCACTCTTCTTTTCGACGACTACATTAAGCGCAAGGAATACCACGTCATCGAGCGCCTCGGGAAACCGTCGCGGATGGTGGGCCGAATGGCAGTCTTTTATCTCCGGCCGGAGGACCGCCTCAAGATTGCACCGTGGCTGCTGGTCGCAACCTACTTCGACGCAGTCTGCTCGTTCAGGGTCGGGGTGTCGAACAGGCGGCCCAAGTTAAAGCGAAGGTTGCTCGGCGCCCTTAAGCGTTTGGTCCAGCCCCGGCCGCTAGAGACCTTGCCACAACATCAGGAAAAATCGTCCATCTGGAGTCGGGACGCGTCTCGGCGCGGACGCACAAAAAAATGAGTGCAATCAGTACTCTGTCAAGTATCCAGTTGCCTGCGAGCGTGGGCCTGCTTCGGGATCTTCCGCGCCGAGCCGTTGACAGGACCGTGCCTGAGGAGATCTGGAAGCACTATGACCGGCGCACTCTGATTTACGACATTATCCACTTGGCCGCACCCGGACTGGTCCGTGTCTATCTACCAAGGCTGCTGAACTTGGCGCCGCTAATAGAGGGCAGCACCTTCCACATTGATGCTCATGAGTTGCGTCCCAGTCGACGCAAGGTTTATCGCAGGTTTGAGACGATCGACTTCAGGATCATGTCCAGCGCGCCCCAGATGTTCGGCTTGTCGCTCCCCTGCGGCACGACCCTGGAAGCGCCGATAAATCCGGCAATGCCAGAGGAGTTTTGCAACCGGCGCGTGATCTACACGATGCTGAAGGACGAGAACCTTCAATGGATCGAGGACTGGTTGAAGTTCCACAATCTTGTCCACGGTGCGGATGCGGTTCTGATTGCTGACAACGCCAGTAGCCGATACTCATCGGAAGAACTCCTGAATGTAGTCCTGAAGGTTCCGGGATATGTAGCCGCCCGAGTGCTTTCAGTTCCATTGCCCTGGGGGCCACGAGGCAATGCGCCGGGGGTGGACGACGGCAAGTATTTGCAGACGACATTGTTGAACCTGACCCGCGACCGATTCTTCGCCAATGCGTCTGGCGTTCTGAACCTCGACGTAGACGAACTGCTGCTCCGCCGAGGGCCGAGTTCGGTGTTCGACCGGGTCAAGTTCTGGGGGCTGGTGACTTTTCCTGGCGAATGGCGCTATCCCGCAGAAGAAGGGCAGCCTGTCCGACACAAGGACCATCGATTCCGTGATCCAAAGGACAAGCCCTGCGCCACGAAGTACTGCTTCCGACCAGCATCCGTGCTTGGCAAGATGTGCCTATCCGTGCACGGACTGGAACGGATCAGCCGAAAGCTCTTTTCCGGAAAGCGGAACTTTCTGTTCCTGCACTGCAGAAACATATCGACCTCATGGAAGTATGATCGCGCAAGGACGGCAAACTCCGATATGGTTCTTGACAGTGAAACGGTTGCAGCCTTGGACGCTGTCTTCATGACGACGCCGCCTGCGCCATGACCCGCCATCTCCTCTTCCTGACCGGCACCCGCGCCGATTTCGGCAAGCTCGAGCCACTGGCCCTCGCCGCCCGCGATGCCGGGCACCGGGTGACCTTCTTCGTCACCGGCATGCACCTGCTTGACCGCTACGGCATGACGGTCAACGAGGTGCGCCGCGTGGCCGGGGTCACGGTGCACGAATTCCTCAACCAGCGGCCCGGCGATCCGCAGGACGTGATCCTGGCCAAGACGGTGATGGGCTTTTCCGATTACGTCACCGAGAACCGCCCCGACCTGATCATCATCCACGGTGACCGGATCGAGGCGCTGGCGGCCTCCCTGGTGGCGGCGACGAACTACATCCGCTCGGCGCATGTCGAGGGGGGCGAGGTGTCCGGCACCATCGACGAGATGTTCCGTCACTGCAATTCCAAGCTCTGCGCCAGCCATTTCGTCTCGTCCGACGCCGCCGCGCGCCGCGTCATGGCGCTGGGAGAGCCGGAAGAGACCATCCACGTCATCGGTTCGCCGGAACTCGACTTCCACGCCCGCCCCTCGGGCGTGACCCTGGCCGAGGTGCGGGCACGCTATGCGATCCCGTTCGCGGATTATGGCATCGCGGTCTTTCATCCTGTCACCTCGGAACAGGACACGATCGGCGCGCAGGCCGCGGACCTGTTCGGTGCGCTCGAAGCCTCGGGGCGCAGCTTCGTGGTGATCGCGCCGAACAACGACCCCGGTTCCGAGGCGATCTTCGCCGTGCTGGGCCGCCTGCCGAAGGATCGGTTCCGCGTCCTGCCCTCGATGCGGTTCGCACATTTTTCCGAACTGATGAAGAATGCCGCCTGCATGGTGGGCAATTCCTCGGCCGGCGTGCGCGAGGCGCCCTTCCTGGGTCTGCCCTCGCTGGACGTGGGCAGCCGTCAGACCAACCGCGCCGCGGCGCCCTCGGTCGTCAGCTGCGCCGCGGGCGACCGCGAGACGATCCTCGGTTTCCTGGCAACCCGCTGGGGCAAGCGGGCCGAGCCGCATCAGGGCTTTGGCCAGGGGTCGGCGGCGGACCGTTTCGTCGCGGTCCTGGCTCGCCCCGAATTCTGGCAGCGCAGCCTGCAGAAGGCCTTCCGTGACTGATCCGACCGGCCCCGGCCTGCGCCTCTACCTCGCGGCAAGCCATGCCATTCCGCTGGCCGCGCCCGCGCTTTTGCGCCGCAGGCTGGCGCGGGGCAAGGAATTGCCCGAACGGTGGCGCGAGAAGCTGGGCCAGCCCGGCCTGCCGCGCCCCGAAGGTCCGCTCATCTGGCTGCATGCCGTGGGCCTTGGCGAGACGCTGGCCTTGCGCGGTCTGATCGCGGCAATGTCAGCCCGGGCGCCGCGGGCGGAATTCCTCGTCAGTTCGACCACGCGCGGGTCGGCCGAGGTCATGGCCGCGAACCTTCCACCCCGCACCCGGCACCAGTTCCTGCCGCTGGATGCCCCCGCCTACCTGCGGCGGTTTCTCGACCACTGGCGCCCGGTGCTTTCGGTCTGGGCGGAACAGGATCTCTGGCCCGGCGCGGTGGCGGCCACGGCCGCCCGCGGCATCCCGCTGGCGCTGGTGAATGCGCGGATGAACGCCGAAGCCTTCGTCCGTCGGCGCCGGTTCCGGGGCGTCTACGCCGACCTTCTTGCCCGCTTCCGCCTGATCGCCGCGCAGGACGAAACGACGGCCGGGCACCTGCGCCAGCTCGGGGCGGCAACGGTCCGCGTCACCGGTTCGCTGAAGGCCGCCGCCCCGCCGCTGTCCGCCGATCCCGTCGCGCTTGAGGCGCTGCGGCAGGCGCTGGCCGGGCGGCGGCTTGCGCTGCTCGCGTCCTCGCACCCCGAGGACGAGGCGGTGGCATTGGCCGCCCTGCGCGACCTGCCCGACCGACCGCTGCTGATCATCGCCCCGCGTGACCCCGCGCGGGGGGGCGGGATTGCCGACGCCGCAGCCCGCCACGGCCTGCGCGCGACCCGCCGCAGCGCGGGGCAAGGGCCCGCGGGCGATATCTGGATCGCCGACACCCTGGGCGAGATGGGCCTGTGGTATCGCCTTTGCCCGGTAACGCTGATCGGCGGCACCTTCGGCGCGACCGAGGGCCACAATCCGTGGGAGCCCGCCGCCCTCGGCTCGGCCATCCTGCATGGCCCTCGGGTGGCCAACTTCGCCGCCGACTTCGCCCGTCTGCATCAGGCGCACGCCGCGCTGGAGGTCGGGGCCGGGACGCTTGGCGCGGCGCTGATGGTTGACCATTCCGATCGCGCCGCGCGCGCGCGGGCCTTGTCCGAGACCGCCCGCGACAGCCTTGCGCCGCTGGCCCGCGATCTGCTCGCGCTCGGGGGGCTGGCATGAGGCTCTGGCTCTTCCTGCGGTTCTGGTCGGCGCTCTGGCATCTCGGCCTGCCTGTGGTGCTGGCCTATCTCTGGTGGCGGGGGCGGAAGGATCCGCTCTATGCCCGCCACCTTGGCGAACGCTTCGGCCGTCACGCCCCGGCGGAACCCGGCGCGGTCTGGATCCATGCCGTCAGCCTGGGCGAACTGCGATCCGCCGTGCCCCTGATCCGCGCGCTGCTCGACCGGGGCGAGCGGATCGTGACCACCCATTTCACCCCCGCCGGCCGACGCGAGGCGGAGCGGGCCTTCGCCGCCGAGATCGCCGCCGGCCGTGTGGTGCCCGTCTGGGTTCCGCTTGAAACCTCATGGGCTTACGCGGGGTTCTTCGCCGCCTTCCGGCCGAAGCTGGGCCTGGTGCTGGAGATCGAGATCTGGCCGCGCATGATCCTTGCCGCGCGCAGGGCGGGTGTTCCGCTCTACCTCTGCAATGCGCAATACCCCTCTGATTCCATGGCGCGCGATACCGGGCCGGGCATCCGTCCCGCGCTGATGCGTCGCTGCGCCGGGGCACTGGTGAAATCCGACCTGCAGGCGCAGCGCTTCGCTTCGGTCGGTGTGACGAACATCCATGTCACGGGCGAGTTGCGCTTCGACCAGCCGATCCCGTCGCAGCACCTGGCTGCCGCGGCCCGCCTGCGCCCCGGCCTCGGCCCGCGCCGGGTGATCGCCTTCGCCTCGGTGACCGAACCCGAGGAAGAGCTGTTCATCGCCGCCGCGCAGGAGCTTCTGTCGGTGCGCACGCCACCGGTGATCCTGTTCATCCCCCGCGCGCCCGAACGCTTTGACCCCGTGGCCCGGCGTCTGGCTGCAAGGGGTGTCCTCTTCGACCGCCGCAGCACGCGCTTCGACCGCAGCTTCGCACAGCGGTCAGAGACGCCGATGGATGTGCTCTTGGGCGACTCGCTGGGCGAGATGTATTTCTATCTCGCCATGGCTGACCGCGTGGTGGTGGGGGGCGGGTTCCAGCCCAAGGGCAGCCACAACATCATCGAGCCGCTGGCCCTGAAGAAACCCGTGCTGGTCGGGCCGCAGATCCAGACCATCGAATATCCGGCAGCCGAGGCCATTGCGGCCGGCGTCTGCCGCCAGACCAGCGCCGAACGGCTGGTCGCCGATCTGCTGACCTGGCCCGACCCCGCAGCCGCGGCGATCACCGCCTTCACCGCCGCACATTCCGGCGCGACCGCGCGGACGCTCGCAGTCCTTGCGCCGCTGCTCAGGCCTTGACCAGGCCCGCCTTCAGCTGCTCGGACAGAAGAAACTCCACCAGCCGGAAGTCATAGGGCGTGTCGATGTCATGGCAGCGCTCGGCCGGCAGGACATAGGGGATGACCCGGCCTTCGTAGATCGTCCGGGCCCTGCGCAGATAGGCCGGATCCACCACATAGACGACCCCGACATGTTCATAGGCCACCGGCGCGTCCTGCCGCGCCCAGACCCCGCCCGGCAGCGGCTTCGACACATGCAGCGCGCCCGAGGCATCCGGCTCCACAAGGTTGAAATAGGGATTCTTTCGCGCCTCGCAGACGCTCATCACCATGTCAGGATGTTCGTTTTCGTAAAGTGAGAGGGCGCCATCGATGTCTTCGGGCAGCCGCAGCGGCGAGGTGCAGTCAAGATCGAGGAAGGCATCGACCGGCCCCGTCAGCCCCTCCGATGCCTCCAGCGCGTGCTGCCAAACCCCCCATTTCGGCGCGGTGTCGGTGGCAAGCTCGGCCGGCCTGAGGCCGATCGCCAGCGCCCCGCGCCGGAGGGCATGTTCGTAGATCTCCTCGTCATCCGTCGAGACCACCACCGCATCCACCGCCGGATGGGCGAACAGCTGGTCCAGCGACCAGTCGATCAGCGGCTTGCCGCAGATCGGCCGGAAATTCTTGCCCGGCACGCCCTTCGACCCCTTGCGCGCCCCGATATGTCCCAGGATCATGCTGGCCTCCCTTTCGTCGAAGCCTTAGCGCGCGGGCGCGCCGGATGCCAGCACCGGCGGACGCCGCCCTGGCCAGTCCGTCGCCCGGTGCCAGGCCTGACCGATGGCCAGCACACGGGCATCATCCCCCGACCGCCCGATGATCTGCATGCCCATCGGCAGACCCGCCGGGCCGAAGCCCACCGGCACCGACAGGGCCGGCAGACCGATCAGGCTGGCCGGCACCACCACCTCCATCCAGCGGTGATAGGTGTCCATCCTGCGGCCGGCAATCTCTTGCGGCCAACGCCAGTCGGCCGGGAAGGGCCAGACCTGGGCGCTTGGCAGAACCACCGCATCAAACGTCCGGAACATCCGCGCGGCATGGGCATACCAGCGGCTTCGGACCACGCTCGCCTCGTATACGGCCTGCGCCGAAAGGCCTTCGCCCCGCTCGATCTCCCACAATGTCTCGGGCTTGGTCAGCGCCCGCTTGCCCGGATCCTCGGCAAGGGTGCGCTTGCCCCCGGCGTTCAGCATCGCCCGCAGCGTCACCCAGGAGGACCAGAGCTTCTCGGCAGGGAAGGGCGGGGCCAGCGGCTCCACCCGCGCGCCCAGTTCCTCCATCTGCCGCAGGGCCGCCTCGCAGAGATCGAGGATCCCCGGCTCCATCGCATAGGCCCCGCCCCAGTCGGCCAGCCAGCCGATGCGCAATCCCGTCAGGTCGCGATCCAGCACCAGGTCGGGAACCGCCCGAGGGAAAGGCGCCTCCGGGT
>JBKBRG010000016.1:0-14698 GCA_046292325.1 Tabrizicola sp. | reverse complement strand
CGGTCCGGGGTGGTCGCTTTCCGCGCCTCACCCGTCCCCTTCGGCTTGGAAACCCTGTGCCGCGCCGCTACTCTCGACGGCAAAGCAGGAGACCCCGATGCCCCGCGCCGAGACCATTGACCTGATCCGCCGCTATTATGACGCCTTCAACGCAGGCAGGCCCGAGGCGATGCTTGCCTGCCTGACCGACGACGTCGAGCACCGCGTGAACGAGGGCGGGCACCGGATCGGCAAGGCGAAGTTCGCCGAGTTCTGTGGCCACATGGGGGTCAGCTACCGCGAAGAGCTGAAGGACATGGTGATCTTCGCCACCGACGACGGCAGCCGCGGCGCCGCGGAATTCGTGGTTCACGGCCAGTATCTCAAGACCGACCCCGGCCTGCCCGAGGCGAAGGGCCAGACCTACATCCTGCCGGCCGGCGGGTTCTTCGAGGTGCGCGACGGTCTCATCTCCCGCATCACCACCTTCTACAATCTCAACGACTGGATCCGGCAGGTCAGCCAGTGAACATCGACGACATCGACGTCCGGGTCCTGCGCGGCCCCGAGCTGGAAGCCGCCCTCGACGGGGTGGCCCAGCTGCGGATCACCGTGTTCCGCGACTGGCCCTACCTCTACGACGGCTCGCTGGACTATGAGCGCGAATATCTGGCCACCTATCGCGACAATCCCGGCGCGCTTCTGGTCGGGGCCTTCCACGAGGGCCGGCTGATCGGCGCCTCGACCTCGACGCCCATGGAGGATCACGCGCCGGAATTCTCGGCCCCGTTCCGCGACATGGGCATCCCGGTCGAGAAGATCCTCTACGGCGCCGAATCCGTCCTTCTCCGCCCCTATCGCGGCCTCGGCCTCGGCCACCGCTTCATCGACCTGCGCGAGGCCCATGCCCGCGCGCTGGGCCGGACCCATGTCGCCTTCTGTTCGGTCATCCGGCCCGAGGATCACCCGGCGCGCCCGGCGGTCTATCGCGGCAACGACGCCTTCTGGCAGGGCCGGGGCTACGAACCCTTGCCCGGCGTTGTCGCCCGCTTCAGCTGGAAGGACCTCGGCGACAAGGAAGAGACCGAGAAGCCCTTGCAGTTCTGGATGCGGCAGCTGTGATCCGAGGGCCTGTCCACGGTGGACAATCCCTGATCATTCCGTCTGTTCAAGGACTTGCTTGCGGAGGTCAGGGGTTTCCCGAAAGCTTCGCCCCGCCGGGTCCCGACCCACGGCGGATCAGGCCCGATGGCGCTGGAAGCCGGTCTGTTTCGCCCCTTCGATGGCCGGACCGCCGCCCGCAAGCGGTTTGACAAGAAGGCTTTTCTTCGTGACCCGCAGTTGCGGCGCCGGCCCAGGTCCCTGGGGCGGTGTGCCTGCGCCGATCTTCACCGAGACCGAAGGCACCGTTGCGACCGGGGCGGTGGCGGGCAAGGGTCAGGCGCCCGCGCCGCTGGCCCCTGGCCAAGGCACCGGTATCGGCGCAGGGCGCCAGCATATCCTCGGGCAGCCTGGTATGGCCCGGCAGTGCCGGAAGAACTGCAACCGCATTGCACAGTGGCACGGTGATTGCTACGGAAGTTTCACGCAATAAGCATCAGGTCATTCTGCGCCCTGTTACCGTCGTCGCAACGGTTCCGGTCGCAGCCCTTCTGCCGGCCCGCGCGCGCTCGCACACGAATCCGCTTGAAAACCGGCCCTTTCGGGGGCATACGGCCGGGCGGAAGCCTGCGGGACATGCCGCGCGGGCCCATCTGCAATGGAGAGACCATGGCCAAGGAAGACATTCTCGAATTCCCCGGTGTCGTGAAGGAACTCCTGCCCAACGCGACATTCAGGGTCGAACTCGAGAACGGCCATGAACTGATCGCGACCATGGCGGGCAAGATGCGCAAGAACCGCATCCGGGTTCTGGCCGGCGACAAGGTGCAGGTCGAGATGACGCCCTACGACCTGTCCAAGGGTCGCATCAACTATCGCTTCAAGTAAGCGCATCCCGAAACGTGGTCACCGGCTTTCGGACCAAGATGCGCGGCAAACGCCAATGCGCCTGATCCTGGGATCGGGCAGCCCGCGCCGGAAGGAGCTTCTGGCGCAGCTTGGCATCCTGCCGGACCTGATCCTGCCCCCGGACATCGACGAGACCCCGCAGAAGGGCGAACTGCCGCGCCCCTACTGCCTGCGCCTGGCCGCGGCGAAGGCTCGCGCCGTCCCCGCCGGGCCGGATGACGTGGTTCTCTGCGCCGACACGACCGTTGCCATCGGCCGCCGGATCCTTGGCAAGCCGGCCGATGCGGGCGAGGCGGCGGCCTTCCTCACCGCGCTCGGCGGACGCCGCCACCAGGTGATCACCGCGTTGGCCGTGCGGCGGGGCGACCGGGTCCTGCTGCGCGAAAGCCTCAGCACGGTGAAGATGAAGCGGCTTTCGGATGCCGAACTCAACGCCTATCTCGCCAGCGGCGAATGGCAGGGCAAGGCGGGCGGCTACGGGATCCAGGGTCTTGCGGGCGCGTTCATCCCGTGGATCTCGGGCTCGTTCACCGGGATCATGGGCCTGCCGGTGGCCGAGACGGCGGCGCTTCTGACGGCCATCGGCTATCCGGTATGGAGGCAGGCATGAAGGGGCGGATCCTGGTCCTCGACGAGGTGAACGGCCGTCAGGCCGCCGCGCTTCTGGTGGACGGTCGGCTGGAGGAACTGGCCATCGACCCCGAAGGCGACGTGGCGATCCCCGGCGCGATCTACCGCGCCATCGCCGACCGGCCGGTCAAGGGTCAGGGCGGCATCTTCGTGAAGTTGCCGGACGGCACGGGCTTCCTGCGCCAGGTCTCCGGCTTGGCCCCGGGTCAGCGGCTGCTGGTCCAGGTCACCGGCCCGGCCGAACCCGGCAAGGCGGTCCCCGTTACCACGCGCCTTCTGTTCAAGTCGCGCTTCGCCATCATCACGCCGGACGCGCCGGGCCTGAACATCAGCCGCCGCATCCGGGACGAGGAGCGTCGGGCCGAGCTTTCCGCCGTTGCCGAGGCGGGCATGGCCGGCGCGGCCGGCAGCCTTGGCCTGATCCTCCGCTCCGGCTGCGCCGATGCCGAGGACCAGGCCATCGCCGAGGACATCGCAGCGATGCGCGGGCTGGCCGAGGCGGTGCTGGCCGATCTCTCCGGCGGGCCGGAGCTGCTGGTGGACGGACCCTCGGCGCATGACCTTGCGTTTCGCGACTGGCTCGACCCGGCGGTGGACGACGCCGATACCGACCCGGAAAGCTTCGAGCGCCACGGCGTGATCGAGGCGATCGAGGCGCTGCGTGCCCCCCGTGTCGCGCTGGAGGCGGGCGCGCACATGATGATCGAGCCGACCCGTGCCGTGGTGGCGGTCGATGTGAACACCGGCCCCGATACGTCACCGGCGGCTGCGCTGAAGGCCAATGTCGCCGCTGCCCGCGAGTTGCCGCGCCAGTTGCGGCTTCGGGGGCTGGGCGGGCAGGTGGTGGTGGACTTCGCCCCGATGCCCAAGCGCGACCGGCACATCCTCGACCAGGTGCTGAAGGCCGCCTTCAAGTCGGACGGCGAAAGCAACCTCGCCGGCTGGACGACGCTGGGCCTTTACGAACTGACCCGCAAGCGCGACCGCATCCCGTTGTCCGAGCTTCTGCCCGAGGATCTGCCCGAGGATCTGCCATGAGCGCCTGCCCGATCTGCGGCAAGCCCGCGGTCCCTTCCTACCGCCCCTTCTGCTCGCGCCGCTGCGCCGACGTGGACCTTGGCCGCTGGCTGACCGAGGGCTACCGCATCCCGGCCGGGACCGAGGAGGAAGCCGAGGACGCCGCCGAGGACCGGTCGCCGCCCAAGCCGCATTGAGGGGGCGTTTTCCCTCTGGACAGCCCCCCGCCCCTTGAGTATCACCCGTCCACCAACCGGTGCCCAGATAGCTCAGTTGGTAGAGCAGCGGATTGAAAATCCGCGTGTCGCTGGTTCGATTCCGGCTCTGGGCACCACTTCCACCCCTTTCCGGTGGGCGAAAGACGCCCCTGAAATCAAGGCTCTAATCCCTTCGGCCCTGGAGCCGGACCTGAGGCCTGGCGTGACCTGCGCCCCCGGTCGTCCCACGTTCAATTCGCGCGTCCCCGGGGTTGGTCCTGATCGGTGCCGGGGCGGGCAAGCGCGCCGGGCGCGGAGCCTGCGGATCGTTCGGGCGCACTTCTGCCGGGGGGCCATTCCGCGAGGCGGGGAAGCGGCCTGACGGTGTTGCCGTAAAGGCGGCCAGGGGGGCGGCTGAAGCTCAATGGGGCGCTTCAGGCGCGCAGAGGGGCAGATGGCACGCCGGCGGGCGAAAGAGGACCCTTCGGAAGGGCATCGGCAGGGGCCTGACCGGGCCGGCGCGAAGATGTTCCCGAAGGGCGCAAGCCATGACGGGCGTTTCGCTTGTGGTGGCCATCGGTTGGGCATTGACTTCGGTCATGCGCTTTCATCCAATCTGCACCGGGAATGGTGCCCGGCGCCGCCTCAACGAACGAACACAGGGAGATGGACGATGTTTCTGAAGCATGGAATTGGCCGTGCGGCAGCGATTGCCGCGCTGATGGCGGGCACTGCGCCCATGGCAGTCATGGCCGAGACTCCGGCGGACACGCTGGTGATTGCCGATGCCATTGACGACATCGTGTCGATCGACCCGCATGAAGCCTTCGAGTTTTCGGGCGTGGACCTGAACAACAACCTCTATGACACGCTCATCGAACTGGATCCGACCCGGCCGGGCGAGCTTGTCCCCGGACTGGCGGAAAGCTGGTCCGTGTCCGAGGACGGCATGACCTACACGTTCAAGATCAAGTCGGGCATCACCTTCTCGTCCGGCAACCCGCTGACGGCGGAAGATGCCGCGGGCAGCCTGCGCCGGGTGGTCAAGCTGAACAAGACCCCGGCCTTCATCCTGACCCAGTTCGGCCTGACGCCGGAGAACGTCGATCAGATGATCACCTTCGAGGGCGATACCGTCACGCTGAAGACCGACAAGGCCTACGCGCCGTCCTTCGTCTACAACTGCCTGACCGCCGGGGTCGCCAGCATCGTGGACATGAAGACGGTCATGGCGAACGAGGTCGACGGCGACATGGGCAACGCCTGGCTGAAGGCCAACTCGGCCGGGACCGGGGCCTATGTGCTGAAATCCTTCAAGCCGAACGAAGGCTATGTGCTCGAGGCGCGGGCCGGCCACTGGCGCGGCGATGCGAAGATCAAGAACGTGTTCATGCAGCACGTCCCGGAAGGCGCGACCCAGCGCCTGCTTCTGGAAAAGGGCGACATCGATCTGGCGCGCGAGATGACGCCGACCGACATCGCCGGGGTCGAGGGCAATCCCGACATCAAGGTGCAGAACGACGTCGGCGGGCAGATCTACTATCTGGCGCTGAACCAGAAGAAGCCCGAACTGGCCAATCCCAAGGTGCAGGAGGCGATGCGCTGGGCGATCGACTATGTCGGCATGACCGAAAGCATCCTCAAGGGCCAGTGGGTCGTGCATCAGGCCTTCCTGCCGCAGGGCTTCCTCGGCGCGCTGACCGAAACGCCCTACAGCCTGGACCTCGAGAAGGCAAAGGCGCTGATGGCGGAATCGGGGGTCGCCCTGCCGCTGGAGGTGAAGTTCACCGTCCGCAACAACCAGGAACGGCTGGACATCGCCACTTCGCTGCAGAACACCTTCTCGCAGATCGGCATCAACCTTGTCCTCGATGTCGGTGACGGCGCGCAGGGGCTGGAGATCTATCGCGGCCGCCTGCACGAGATGACCTTGCAGACCTGGGGGCCGGATTATCCCGACCCGCACACCAACGCCTCGACCTTTGCCTCGAACCCCGACAACTCGGACGAGGCCAAGGCCACGGGCTATCTGGCCTGGCGGACCGCATGGGATCCGGGTGCCGAGATCAACGCCGCAACCGCTGCTGCCGTGGTCGAGAAGGACACGGCAAAGCGCGAGGCGATGTATCGTGATCTTCAGGCAAAGGTGCGGGACAATTCCGCCTTCGTCTTCATGTTCCAGCAGGCCCGCCAGGACGCGATGCGCGCCAATGTGAACGGCTTTTACGCGGGTGGGGCGACCGATTCGGCCTCCTACTGGACCGTCACCAAGTAAGCGACAGGGCCGCCGCCCGACCCGGCGGCGGCCCGCATTCCGCATGACATCCATTCCCGCTCCGCCGTCGCGCAGCCGTCTGCTTCCCCTGGTGAAGCAGATCCTGCTTGGCCTTGGCACCCTGGCCATCACGCTGCTGGGGCTGCTCCTCATCACCTTCGTCATCGCCCGTGTGGTGCCGACCGACCCCGTGCTGTCGATCGTCGGCGAACGCGCCACCGAGGCGCAGATCGCGGCGATCCGCGAGAAGCTGGGGCTGGACCTGCCGATGTGGCAGCAGTTCGCGATCTATGTCCGGGACGCAATGCGCGGCGATCTTGGCACGTCGATCAAGACCGGCGCCCCCGTCGCGGCGGAGATCGCACGCTATTTCCCCGCCACGCTGGAACTGGCGACGCTGGGCACCGTCTTCGGCACCCTTGTCGGCGTGCCCGCGGGCGTGCTGGCCGCCACCCGGCCCGGCAGCATCGCCGACCAGATCGTCCGCGTCGTCGGCCTGATGGGCTATTCGATGCCGGTGTTCTGGCTGGGGCTGATCGGGCTTCTGGTGTTCTACGGCCAGCTCGACTGGGTGGCAGGCCCCGGGCGGCTGGACCCGACCTACGACATGATGATGGAGTTCACCCTGACCAGCTACACCGGCATGATCCTGATCGACAGCGCGCTGAACGGGGCCTGGGACGTGTTCGGCAATGCCCTCAGCCACATCATCCTGCCCGCGGGCCTTCTGGGCTATGTCTCGATGGCCTACATCAGCCGGATGACCCGCAGTTTCATGATGAATGAACTGGGCCAGGAATACATCACCACGGCCCGGGTCAAGGGCATGCCGGAATGGCGGGTGATCTGGGTGCATGCGATGAAGAACGTGCTGGTGCCGCTGATCACCGTCATCGCCCTGTCCTATGCCTACCTGCTGGAGGGGTCCGTCCTGACCGAGACGATCTTCGCCTGGCCCGGCCTTGGCAGCTACATCACCGACGCGCTGTTCTCGGCCGACATGCCGGCGGTGCTGGGCGGCACGGTGGTCGTCGGCGTGGCCTTCGTCACGCTGAACATGGCCTCGGACATCCTTTACCGGCTGGTCGACCCGAGGGCGCGGGCATGACGACACTCCGTGCCTGGCTTTCCGACCCGAACCCCGCCTCGCGGCGGCAGGCCCGGCTGGGGCAGGCCTGGCTGGCCTGGCAGCGCATCCGGCGCAACCGGCTGGCGATGGCGGGGCTGGTCATCGTCGGCGTCCTGCTCATGGTCGCGGCCCTTGCGCCATGGATCGCACCGCATGATCCCCTGGCCCAGGACCTGTCGCGCCGGCTCTTGCCGCCCGGCACGCCCGGCAACTGGCTCGGCACCGACGAATTCGGCCGGGACATCCTGTCGCGCATCATCCACGGCGCGCGGATCACCCTCTACATCATCGCGCTGGTGGCCGTGACCGCGCCGGTGCTGGGCCTCTTGATCGGCACTGTTGCGGGCTATTTCGGCGGCTGGATCGATGCGGTCCTGATGCGCCTGACCGACATCTTCCTGGCCTTCCCCCGGCTGATCCTGGCGCTGGCGCTGGTGGCCGTCCTGGGGCCCGGGATCGAGAATGCCGTGCTTGCCATCGCGCTGACCGCCTGGCCGCCCTATGCCCGCGTGGCGCGGGCCGAGACGCTGACCGTCCGCTCTTCCGACTACATCGCCGCGATACGGTTGCAGGGTGCCTCCTCGGCCCGGATCATCGCCGGGCATGTGGTGCCGATGTGCCTGCCCTCGGTCATCATCCGGGTCACGCTGGACATGGCCGGCGTCATCCTGATCGCGGCGGGCCTTGGCTTCCTGGGCCTGGGCGTCCTGCCGCCCACGCCGGAATGGGGCCTGATGATCTCTTCGGGGCGCAAGTATCTGTTCGAACAATGGTGGGTCGCCACGATGCCGGGCCTTGCGATCTTCATCGTCAGCCTCGGCTTCAACCTTCTGGGCGACGGGTTGCGCGATGTGCTCGACCCGCGGAGCGCCTCGCGATGAGCCTCCTCGAGGTCAGGAACCTGCGCGTCACCTTCGACACCGAGACCGCGCGGGTCGAGGCGGTGCGCGGCGTGTCGTTCTCGCTGGGCCATGAACGGCTGGGGATCGTGGGCGAATCCGGGTCGGGCAAGACGATGACCGGGCGGTCGGTCCTGCGCCTGATCCGCCCGCCGGGCCGGATCGAGGCCGATGCGATGACCTTCGACGGGCAGGACATCCTGCATGCCTCGGAACGCGAGATGCGCGCCCTGCGCGGCCGGCGGATCGGGATGGTGATGCAGGATCCGAAATACAGCCTGAACCCGGTGATGACCGTCGGTCGCCAGCTGACCGAAGGTCTGCGGCTGCGCGATGGTCTGGGCCGGGCCGACGCCGCCGCCAAGGCCATCGCCGCGCTGGAGGCGGTGCAGATCCGCGATCCGGCCCGCGTGATGGAAGCCTATCCGCATGAACTGTCGGGCGGCATGGGCCAGCGGGTGATGATCGCGATGATGCTGATCCCGGAGCCGGAACTCCTGATCGCCGACGAACCGACCTCTGCGCTGGACGTGACCGTGCAGGCCGAAGTGCTGTCGATCCTGGACGGCCTGGTGCGCGACCGGGGCATGGGCCTGATCTTCATCAGCCACGACCTGCGGCTGGTGGCGCGGTTCTGCGACCGGGTTCTGGTGATGCACAAGGGGCTGGTGGTGGAAGAACTCGTCGCGGCGCAGCTGATGCAGGCGAGGCATCCCTACACCCGCGGGCTTCTGAACTGCCTGCCGCGGATCGGCGGCCCGCGCGAGCCGCTGCCGGTTCTGGATCGGGCGGGGTTCTGACCGATGGCGCTGATCGAGATCGAGAACCTCACCGTGACCTTCCGGGCCAAGGGGCGCGTGGTGCAGGCGGTGCAGGACGTCAGCCTGTCGGTCGATGCCCGCGAAAGCTATGGGCTGGTGGGCGAAAGCGGGTCGGGCAAGTCCACCATCCTGCGGGCGATCTGCGGCATGGCACCCGTGACCGGCGGCACGATCCGGATCGGCGGCAAGCCCGTGCCCACCCCGCGCGGCCGGGCGTTTTCGACCGAAGTGCAGATGGTCTTCCAGGACCCTTACGCGAGCCTGCATCCCCGCCACACCATCGACCGCACCCTGTCGGAGCCGCTGGCGATCCACGGGATGCCCGACCGCGATGCCCGTGTCGTGCAGGCGCTGACCGACGTGGGCCTGCCGGCCGCCTTCCGCTTCCGCTATCCGCACCAGCTGTCGGGCGGCCAGCGCCAGCGCGTCGCCATCGCCCGCGCCCTGATGCTGCGGCCGAAGATCCTCTTGCTGGACGAACCGACCAGCGCGCTTGACGCCTCGGTCCAGGCAGAGGTGCTGAACCTGCTGAACCGCCTGCGCGCCGAACAGGGGCTGACCTTCCTGATGGTGTCGCACGATCTGGCGGTGATCGACCACATGTGCGACCGCATCATGGTCCTTCAGCATGGCCGCACGGTGGAAGAGATCACCCGCGAAGACCTTGCGGGCGCCCGGATGTCCACCGACTATGCCCGCAGCCTGTTCGCCGCCAGCGCCGACCGGATGCTGGGCGGCACCACGGAGTTCACGTCATGATCCCGGTCTTCGACGGCCACAACGACCTTCTGCTGCGGCTGCTGCAAGAGCCCGGGCGGCGCGACGAGATCTTCCTGACCGGCGAAGGCAAGGGCCATCTGGACCTGCCCCGGATGCAGGCCTCCGGGTTTGCCGGCGGCTTCTTCGCGATCTACCTGCCCTCGCCCATCGCGCATGACGATCCCGACTACCGGGCGCAGATGCAGAACCCGCCCTATGCGCTGCCGCTGCCCGACCCGATCCCCCTTGCCGAGGCGGTGGCGCCTGCTGTCGCGGCGGCCGGGCACCTGCTGTGGATGGAACGCGCCTCGGCGGGCGCGCTGAAGGTCTGCCGCACGGGCGCAGAGGTCCGGACCTGTCTGGCGCAAGGCACCGTGGCGGCGGTCATGCACATGGAAGGCGCCGAGGCGATCGACGAAAGCCTCGATGCGCTCCATCTCTTCCACGCCATGGGCCTGCGATCCCTGGGGCCGGTCTGGTCGCGGCCGACGATCTTCGGCCACGGCGTGCCCTTTGCCTTTCCCTCCAGCCCTGATACCGGGCCGGGGCTCACGGATGCGGGCAAGCGGCTGGTCAGGGAATGCAACCGGCTGCGCATCATGCTGGACCTGAGCCACATGAACGAGGCCGGGTTCAACGATGTTGCCCGGCTGTCCGACGCGCCGCTGGTGGCCACCCATTCCAACGCCCACGCTCTCTGCCCGTCCTCGCGCAACCTGACCGACCGGCAGCTCATGATGATCCGTGACAGCGGCGGCATGGTGGGCCTGAACTTCTCGGTGTCCTTCCTGCGCCCGGACGGCCGCCAGCTGGCCGAGACCGGCTGGGATCCGATCCTGCGCCAGATGGACCATCTTCTGGAGCGGCTGGGGGAAGACCACCTCGGCTTCGGGTCGGACTACGACGGCTGCACCACGCCGGATGTCATCGACGACGTGACCGGTCTGCCACGCCTGTTGCAGGCGCTGTCCGACCATGGCTACGACCGGCCGCTGCTGGAAAAGCTGGCCCATGCCAACTGGCTGACGCTTCTCGATCGCACGCTTTAGGCGCGGGATCCGCTTTCGCGTCTTGGCCTGAACATGCAGGTTGCGGCTGGGGCGACGACCGGGAGGATGCCCTTCGGGCAGGCGGGCAGGCGGGCAGGCGGGCCGGTGCGTCGCGCGGTGGCAGGCGGATGCCGGCTTTCTCATGCCTTCCGTCTGACGGCAGGGGTTCGCGATGCAAGTCCTGCACGATCAGGGTTCCGCAAGGCCGCCGATGCGACCCTGCTGCCTCTTCAACCCGGAAAAGCCGTCAGGGTTCGATCCGGCGAGGTTGTCGCGTCGGAACAATGGCCGGCCTGCGCAAGGGTTCCCATCCGCCACGCGGGTCGCCCTCTGCGGCCGGTCGGGCGGCAGAACCTTCGGCAGCCTGCGGCCTCGGACCGGCCGGGCAGGGCGCGCCGCAAACCGGGTTTCTGGCCGATCCTTGGCCCGAATCGCGCATGAAGGCATCCTGACGCCATTTCAGGCGGAGGATTTCGATATGACGGATGTCGATGTGGTCATCGTGGGCGCGGGATGTGCGGGGCTTGGAGCGGCAAAGCGGCTGCGGGCGGCGGGGCGGTCGTTTCAGGTTGGCGAGGCGATGGACCGGATAGGCGGGCGGGGCGGGTCGACGACCACGGCCATGGGCGGTACCGTAGACGTTGGGGGCGCCTGGCTGCATGCCGCCGACCGCAACCCGTTCTTCGCCGAGGCTCAGGCGGCGGGCTGGACGCTCTTTCACCATGACATGGGGCTGGATCACCTGTGGTTCGGCAAGCGCCGGGCGAATGACGAGGAAATGGCGCGTGTGGCGGCCGCGGATTCGGCCTTGCGGGCCAGTCTGGAGGCGCATCAGGGACCGGATGACCAACTGTCGGCCCTGATCGCGGACTGCCATTGCCTGCGGGCGAACTCCACCTTTGCCGGTCCGATGGATTTCGGGGCGGACGACGACGAGATTTCCATCGCGGATTTCAGGGCTGCGGCGGATCTGGACCCCAACTACTTCACCAAGGAGGGTTTCGGCGCGCTGATCCACCGCTGGGGCGCGGATGTTCCGGTGACGCTGAACTGCCCGGTGCGCCGCATCCGCTGGGACGGGCCGGGGGTAGAGGTCGAGACCGCGCGGTGCACGATCCGGGCGCAGGCCGTGATCGTCACCGTTTCCACCGGCGTCCTGGCCTTCGAGGACATCGCCTTCACTCCCGACTTGCCGACAGGCCATCAGGACGCGATCTTCGACCTGCCGATGGGCCTTCTGACCAAGATCCCGATAAGGATCGAGGGCACGCGGCTGGGCCTGAAGCCCTTTGACGATCTGCTGATCGAACGTCCTGCGCGGCATGATCTCTATTTCCTGGCCTTTCCCTTCGATCTCGACCTGATGGTCGGCTTCGTCGGCGGCGATTTCGCCTGGGAGATGGAGGCGGCGGGCGCCGCGGCGGCGGTGGACTTCGTGACCGACCGGCTGACGGACATCTTCGGCGCCGAGGTGCGCCGCGCGGTGCGGCACGGGACGATGACCAACTGGGGCGCCGAGCGCCACGTCCGGGGCGGCTATGCCGCCGCGCGTCCGGGCAAGGCCCATGCCCGCGAGGTGCTGAAGGATCCCGTGGGCGGGCGGATCTGGTTCGCGGGCGAGGCGCTGGCCGGCGGGCTGAAGCAGACCGCGGCCGGGGCGCGGCTTTCGGGCGAGGCGGCGGCGGGGCAGGTGGCCCTAAGGCTCGCGGGACAGGATCACCCGGCGTGAGGCGCTGGCGAACTCGCGCCGGACCAGGATGGCGGTCGCGATGACCGTGCCCGCGGCAAGGCCCCAGGGGCCGAGCAGCCAGCCGAGGGCGGCCAGCGCATAATAGATCGACCGCAGACCCCGGTTGAAGCTCTTCGCGGCGGTGATGTTGATCTCGGCCGCCTGGCCCGCACGATGGAAGGCCAGCGGATCGCCCGGGTCGTTCGGCACGGCGGCCATCAGGATCGAACAGTAGCCGAACAGCCGGTGCGCCCAGACGAATTTCAGCAGCGCATTGGCCAGGAAACCGATCACCGGCAGCATCTTGACCGCGACATCCGGCCCGTCCGCGATCGGCAACTCTTCGGCCAGCCTCTGCACCGCCGCCGCATTGCCGATCACTGCCACCCCGCCGCCGATGGCGATCATGCAGGCCGAGGCGAAGAAGGCCGTCCCCTGGCGCAGGGAGTCGATCAGCGTGGCGTCGAAGATGCGCGGCTGACGGGTGACGAAGGTGCGCATCCAGTCGCGCCGGTAATCCTCCATCAGCCACGAGACCGAGGGCAGGGCGCGGGGCGGATGCTCGCTGATCCAGCCGGCGGCAAGCCAGGCGGCGAGCAGAAGGCCCAGCATCGCCAGGTCGAACACCGGGATCGCGGCAAGGTTCATCGTCATGGCGCGGCACAGTAGGGCTGGGGTTTTTTCTTGTCACCCGGCGAAATTGGTTATATTTGTTTACCAGTCAGGGGGGTTGCCATGCAAATGCCGGAACCGGATCGGGGTGTGCTGGGGCGAAGGGCGGCCATTCTGGCCCGGCTGCGGGGGCTGCTGCCGGCCGACGGGCTGATCGACGCGCCCGAAGAGCTGCGCGTCTACGAATGCGATGCGCTGACCGCCTACCGCTGCCCGCCGCTTGCCGCCGTCCTGCCGCGCACGACCGACGAGGTCGCGGCGGTGCTGAAGGTCTGCTGGGAGGAAGGCGTGCCGGTGGTGCCGCGCGGCTCGGGCACCAGCCTTGCCGGGGGGGCGATGCCGACGGCGGACAGCGTGATCCTGGGGGTCGCCCGGATGAACGCGGTGCTGGAGACCGATTACGAGAACCGCTTCATCCGGGTGCAGTCGGGCCGCACCAACCTTTCGGTCACCGGCGCGGTGGAGGCCGACGGGTTCTTCTATGCGCCCGACCCGTCCAGCCAGCTGGCCTGCGCCATTGCCGGGAACATCGCGATGAACTCGGGCGGGGCGCATTGCCTGAAATACGGGGTGACGACGAACAACCTTCTGGGCGTGACCCTGGTGAAGATGGACGGGACGGTGGTCACGCTGGGCGGGCCCTGGGGAGAGCCCGCGGGGCTTGACCTTCTGGGCGTGGTCTGCGGGTCCGAGGGGCAGCTTGGCGTGGTCACCGAGGCCTGGCTGCGCATCCTGCCCAAGCCCGAGGGCGCGCGGCCGGTGCTGGTGGCGTTCAACTCGAACGAGGTCGCCGGCGCCTGCGTCAGCGACATCATCAAGGCCGGCATCCTGCCGGTGGCGATCGAGTTCATGGACCGCCCCTGCATCCGCGCCACCGAAGCCTTCGCCAGGGCAGGCTACCCGGATTGCGAGGCGCTGCTGATCATCGAGGTCGAGGGGTCCGAGGCCGAGATTTCCGAACAGCTGGGCCGGATCCGCCAGATCGCGCTGGCGCATGATCCGGTCGAGTTCCGCGAGGCCGAGGACGAGGATCAGGCCAGGCGCATCTGGCTGGGGCGCAAGTCGGCCTTCGGCGCGATGGGCCAGATCAACGACTACATGTGCCTCGACGGGACGATCCCGGTCTCGTCGCTGCCGCATGTGCTGAAGCGCATCGGCGAGATGAGCCGCGATTTCGGGCTGGACGTGGGCAACGTGTTCCATGCGGGCGACGGCAACATGCATCCGCTGATCCTGTTCGACGCCAACAAGCCGGGCGATCTGGAGAAATGCGAGGCCTTCGGCGCCGAGATCCTGAAGCTCTGCGTCGAGGTGGGCGGCTGTCTGACCGGCGAGCATGGCGTGGGGATCGAGAAGCGCGACCTGATGGGGGTGCAGTTCTCGGCTGCCGACATGGAGGCGCAGATGCGGATCAAGGACGTGTTCGATCCGAAATGGCTGTTGAACCCGGCCAAGGTCTTTCCGCTCGAGACCAGTGCCGGGCGGCGCGCGGTCTGAACCGTCCGGGGGTTGTGCACCCCCGGACCCCCGCA
>JBKBRG010000015.1:0-15088 GCA_046292325.1 Tabrizicola sp. | reverse complement strand
AGCCTCAGGCGATGATCTTCGAGACGACGCCTGCGCCGACGGTGCGGCCGCCTTCGCGGATGGCGAAGCGCAGCTTCTCTTCCATCGCGATGGGCGCGATCAGTTCGACCTCGAACTTCAGGTTGTCGCCCGGCATCACCATCTCGGTGCCTTCCGGCAGCTTCACCGTGCCCGTCACGTCGGTCGTGCGGAAGTAGAACTGCGGACGGTAGTTGGCGAAGAACGGCGTGTGGCGGCCGCCTTCCTCCTTGGTCAGGATATAGGCCTCGGCCTCGAACTTGGTGTGCGGCTTCACCGAGCCGGGCTTGCACAGCACCTGGCCGCGCTCCACCCCGTCACGCTCGATCCCGCGCAAGAGCGCCCCGATGTTGTCGCCCGCCTCGCCACGGTCCAGAAGCTTGCGGAACATCTCGACGCCGGTGCAGACCGACTTCTTGGTGTCGCGCAGGCCCACGATCTCCACCTCGTCGCCGACCGTGATCACGCCACGCTCCACCCGGCCGGTCACCACCGTGCCGCGGCCCGAGATCGAGAACACGTCCTCGATCGGCATCAGGAAGGGCTGGTCAACCGCACGCGCCGGCGTCGGGATGTAGTCGTCCACCGCCTTCATCAGCTCGCGGATCGACTTCTCGCCGATCTCGGGGCTTTCGCCGATCATCGCCTGATGCGCCGAGCCCTTGATGATCGGAATGTCGTCGCCGGGATATTCGTAGGACGACAGAAGTTCGCGCACTTCCATCTCGACCAGTTCCAGCAGCTCCGGGTCGTCCACGAGGTCCACCTTGTTCATGTAGACCACCATGTAGGGAATGCCCACCTGACGGCCGAGCAGGATGTGCTCGCGCGTCTGCGGCATCGGGCCGTCCGAGGCCGCGACCACCAGGATCGCCCCGTCCATCTGCGCCGCGCCCGTGATCATGTTCTTCACATAGTCCGCGTGGCCGGGGCAGTCGACATGCGCATAGTGCCGCTTCTCGGTCTCATACTCCACATGCGCCGTCGAGATCGTGATCCCCCGCGCCCGCTCTTCCGGCGCGCCGTCGATCTGGTCATAGGCCTTGAATTCACCGAAATACTTCGTGATCGCCGCCGTCAGCGTCGTCTTGCCATGGTCAACGTGACCGATGGTCCCGATGTTCACGTGCGGTTTCGTCCGTTCAAACTTTGCCTTCGCCATCGCGTTTTCCGCCCTTGTCCAGATCGGGCCCACGCGGGACCCAAGTTTACACGCGCGGCGACTTAGCCCGCGCGCACGGGAAATTCAAGCCTGATCGGCCATGGCGCCGGGGTGCGGCAGCGGCAGGCTTTGCCAGCGTCGCGGCCTGCCCTATCTTCAGGGAACGATGCTGGACACGCCCGCCTCCCTTCCCGCCCGCGTGGCGCTTCACACCGAACCCATGGGGGTCTGGGCCAGCTTTCGCGCAGCCCAGCGGAACGTGCTGGAACTGATCCCCGAGATCGCGACGAGGGTGCCGATCCTGTCGGGCCGCACCGGCAAGCGCTGGCACATGCTGATGGATCCCGGCGGTCTGAAGCGGGTGCTGCGCGACCGGGTCGAGGACTACCCGAAATCGGTGGTGACGAAGCTGATCCTGGAGCCCGCCATCGGCGACAGCCTCTTCGTGGCCGAGGGCGCGCAGTGGATGTGGCAGCGCCGGACGGCCGCGCCGGTGTTCTCGCACCGCAACGTCTCGGCCCTGGGTCCGGTGATGACGGCGGCAGCGGAACGGTCGGCCGCGCGGCTGGACCGTTCGGTGGGCCGGGCCGCCGATCTCTTCGACGAGATGGTGACCGCGACCTTCGAGGTGATCGCGGATGTCACCTTCTCGGACGGGTCCGGCTTCGACCGCGGCGCGGTGCATGCCGCCATCGAGCAATACATCGCCGAGACCGCGAAGGTCTCGCTGCTGGACATCCTGGGCCTGCCGCCCTGGGTGCCGCGGCCGAACCGGCTGTTCACCGGGCAGGCGATGCGCGAGACCAAGCGGCTGGCGGACCGGGCGATCGAGGCGCGGCGGGCCGAGGGGGCCAAGGTGCCGCCCGACCTGCTGGACCTGCTGATGGCCGGCTCCGACCCGGAAAGCGGGCGGAAGATGACCACGGCGGAACTGCGCGACAACCTGCTGACCTTCATCGTCGCGGGGCACGAGACGACGGCGCTGACGCTCGGCTGGGCGCTTTACCTCTGCGCCTTCGACCCTGCCGTGCAAGAGGCCGCCCGGGCCGAAGCCTCGGCAGCCCTCGGCGGCCGGGCGGCGACGGTCGCAGACCTGCCCGCCCTGCCCCTCATCCGCCGGATCGTGGACGAGGCGCTGCGGATGTATCCCCCGGCCGCCTTCCTGTCGCGCACGGCCATGGCCGCAGACACCCTCTGCGGCCGCGAGATCCGCCCCGGCGACACGGTGATCCTGCCGATCTATGCGCTGCACCGGCATCGCCTGCTGTGGGAGGACCCCGACGCCTTCCGCCCCGACCGCTTCGCCGACCCCAGGGCCGTGCCGCGATTTCAGTATCTGCCCTTCGGCGACGGACCCCGCATCTGCATCGGGGCGTCGTTTGCCCTGCAGGAGGCCGTGATCGTGCTGGCCACCCTGCTGGCGCGCTTCCGTTTCAGCTCCATCCCCGGGAAGGAACCGAAACCGGTGATGATCCTGACCCTGCGGCCGCAGGGCGGGGTCTGGCTGAAGGTGGAACGGGCCTGAAGCGCAAATTCCCGGCACAGATTCCGCCGCAGGGTTGCCCTGCCGTCTCCCGCCTCGCCCGACGCGGCTCCGGCCCGTCATGCCCCACCCTTGAACGGGCATCGCCGCGTTGCGTCATCGACCGCGACATGGACGAAGCCCCAGCCTGCACCGCGGTTGCGGCAGCCGGCCCTCGTGCCGGTGACGCGGTGGCCGGGCTGGTCGAACCGGCCCTGCTTCCTGATGTCGGGATGGATCAGCCCACCCGCGCGCGCGCGCGCTGGTAGCGGCGCACGGGTTCAGGCGGGTCGATCCGGGCCAGCCGCCCCAGGCCTTCACGCCGCAGCCAGCGCGCCACGATGGACCGTGCCAGCCATTTGCGCACGGTCCGGATCGAAACCGCAAGGGCCGCAGCGACATCGGCGGCACGCCGACCCGCGAGAACACGGGCAGAGATCCGTTCTCGGCCGTGAACAATGACACGAGTGCGATGATGCGGGTTGTCCATCCTTCTGGGCCCCCGGCTGGAGTTTGGCGATTGCAGCCCGACCCCGTTCCGGGTGACCAACCTCCTGAAGCCTCACAGGCAGGGCCTCGGCCGACAGCGGCGGCGCAGGCGACCGCCCTGAAGGACGGAGGCGACGCCTTCGGCGACCTGTCCGCCCCGACACTTCAGGCCCGGGATCCGGCGATCCTGTCTGCCGTCGCTGCCCGGGTGGAACTGGCCCTTTCCTCGGTGCGACAGGCCATGATGCTGGTGATCGAGGGGCTGATCCCGCCGGCCGAGGCCGCAGTCCTGCGCGAGGCGGCGCGCGAGCTGACCTATACGGACGGCAAGGCCACGGCAGGCCGCTTTGCACGCGAGGTCAAGGCCAACGATCAGGCCGCGCCCTCTGCCGAGCGGGAGGCGATCCTTGCCCGCGTCGAGCGGGCGCTGCGGGAGAACGACCTGTTCCGCTCGGCGGCCCGGCCGCGCGCCATCAGTCCGCTGATCCTGTCGCGATACCGCGAGGGGCAGACCTACGGGCTGCATGTCGATGACGCGCTGATGGGGGGGCTGCGGACCGACCTTTCCTTCACGCTGTTCCTGTGCGATCCGGCAAGCCACGACGGCGGCGCCCTCGTCATCGAGGACACGCTCGAGACGCGCGCAATCAGGCCGGGGGCCGGCGATCTGATCCTTTATCCCTCGACCACGCTGCACCGGGTCGAACCCGTGACGCGGGGCGAACGGCTGGCGGTGGTGGGCTGGGTGCAAAGCCTGATCCGCCGGGCCGACCAGCGCGAGATCCTGTTGGACCTGGATCAGGCGGTCGAGGCCGCCCATGCCCTGGAAGGCAAGAGCGCGCAGTTCGACCGGCTGGCCAAGACGCGGGCCAATCTCATCCGGATGTGGGCAGAGACCTGACCCTCAGGTGAACCGGTTGTCGCGCGGGAAGCCGCGCGGCGCCATCTTGCCGGCGCTGGCGCGCGCGCCGGTCCATTCCAGCAGATCCGTCTCGGTCCGGGTGCGCCCGGCGGGGTCCTTCCAGGACAGGCCCTCGGACTTCCTGAAGGTGATGGCATGCGACAGCCCGCCGTCCTTGTATTTCTGCAACCGGACGCCCTTGCCCTTGGCCATCTCCGGCAGCTCGCTCAGCGGGAAGACCAGCATCTTCCGGTTGTCGCCCACCACCGCGACCATATCCCCGACAACCGGGGTGCAGACGGCTGTCCTCACCCCGTCGCGCACCGTCAGCACGGCCTTGCCGGCCCTGGTCTGCGCCAGCAGTTCCTCGGACGGCACCACGAAACCGTCCCCGGCACTGGAGGCGAGCAGGTATTTCTGGCCCGGCCGCCAGATCAGCAGGTCGGTGATCCCGGTGTCGTTCGGCAGATCGACCATCAGCCGGACGGGTTCCCCCATGCCGCGCCCGCCGGGCAGGTTCGCGCCGAGAAGGGTGTAGAACCGCCCGTTCTCGGCCACGAGAAGGATCTTGTCCGTCGTCTCGGCATGGAAGGCAAAGCGCGGGCCGTCGCCGTCCTTGAACTTCTGTTCCGCCGCAAGGTCCACATGGCCCTTCATCGCCCGGATCCAGCCCATGCGCGAGCAGATGACCGTGATCGGCTCGCGGTCGATCATCGCCTCGTAGGGGATGTCCTCGACCTCGGTCGCGTCTGCGAACTGAGTGCGGCGCGCCCCGAGTGCGGTGCCCTTGCCAAACAGCTTGCGGACCTCGTCCAGCTCCTCGCCGATCCGCTTCCACTGGCGGCGCTCGCTGTCCAGAAGGTCGGCAAGGTCGGCGCGTTCCTGCATCAAGGCGTCGCGCTCGGCGTTCAGCTCCATCTCCTCCAGCCGCCGCAAGGACCGCAGCCGCATGTTCAGGATCGCCTCGGCCTGCACCTCGGTCAGCTGGCCCTCGCCCCCCCTGGGCGGAGACCTGTAGTCCCTTTCCGATGTCGCCCGGGCATGCGGCTTCGACCAGTCCTCGGCCATCAGCGCGGCCTTGGGGTCGTCGTCGTAGCGGATGATGTCGATCACGCGGTCGAGGTTCAGGAAGGCGATCAGAAGGCCTTCGAGCACCTCCAGCCTTGCGTCGATCTTCTCGATGCGGTGCAGGCTGCGCCGGCGCAGCACGTCGCGCCGATGGTCGAGGAAGGCGCGCAGCACCTCCTTCAGCGAGCAGACCTTCGGCACCTTGCCGTCGATCAGCACGTTCATGTTCAGGTTGAACCGCACCTCGAGGTCAGAGTTCCTGAACAGGCTGCCCATGAGGACCTCCGGGTCCACATTCCGGGCGCGGGGCTCCAGGATCAGCCGGATATCCTCGGCGCTCTCGTCGCGGACATCGGCGAGAAGGGGAACCTTCTTCAGCTGGATCAGTTCGGCCAGCTTCTCGATCAGCTTGGACTTCTGCACCTGGAACGGGATTTCCGTCACCACGATCTGCCAGGTGCCGCGGCCCAGATCCTCGACCTGCCACTTCGCGCGGGTGCGGAAAGCGCCGCGGCCGGTGCGGTAGGCCTCGAGGATCGCGTCGCGCGGCTCGACGATCACCCCGCCGGTCGGAAAATCGGGGCCGGGGATCAGCGCGACCAGCGCCTCGTCCGACAGGTTCGGGTCCGCAAGCAGCGCCTGGCAGCCGTCGATCAGTTCGTCCAGATTGTGCGGCGGAATGTTGGTGGCCATGCCCACGGCGATGCCGGAAGAGCCGTTCGCGAGAAGGTTCGGAAAGGCCGCCGGCAGCACCACCGGTTCTTCCAGACGGCCATCGTAGTTCGGACGGAAGTCGACGGCGGTCTCGTCGATGCCTTCCATCAGCGCCTCGGCGGCGGCGGTGATGCGGGCCTCGGTATAGCGGCTGGCCGCCGGGTTGTCGCCGTCGATGTTGCCGAAATTGCCCTGCCCGTCCACCAGCGGGTAGCGCATGTTGAAATCCTGCGCCAGACGCGCCATGGCGTCATAGATCGCCTGGTCGCCGTGGGGGTGGAAATCCCCCATCGTGTCGCCGCTGATCTTGGCCGATTTCAGGAAGCCCCCGGTGGGCGTCAGCCGCAGCCGCCGCATCGCCCAGAGGATTCGCCGGTGAACCGGCTTCAGCCCGTCCCGCGCGTCGGGCAAGGCCCGGTGCATGATCGTGGACAGCGCATAGGTCAGATACCTCTCTCCGATCGCTCGGGAAAGCGGTTCCGAAGTGGTCAGGCTTTCAGACCCCCCGATCTTGGGCTCATCGTCGTCCGTGGTCATGGATGTCGTGTAGGCAAAAGCGGCTCTCGGGTCCAGATCAACAATGCGCCGACGGGGAACCCCGGGGGCATCCGTGCATTTTTCCTGCACAGCTCTATCGGGCCTGTGCTATGAGACGGCCACGAACAGAACGGATTCCAGATGCTGCGCCTGACGTTGATTTTGTGTGCGGGGCTGTTTGCGGCCCTGATGATTGCCGGTGAAGACAGGGGTCAGCTGCGGCCCGGGCTCGCCGCTGCGGCCGCGCGACAGGCTGCTGCCGATGGGGTGGACGGGTCCGAATCGGGGCCGTCCGCATCGCCGGCAGAGGCGCTGACCGTGGTGTCCGCCGAGCCGGTCGCCGAAACGGCGCTGAGGGCATCCGCCGCCCCCGTGGTCGCCCGCGCCGAGCCGAAGCCCGCGACACCCGCCCCCTATGTGGAGCCGACCCGCGAGGTCGTGACCCGGCTGGAAGAGCCGGTCTTCTCGCTGGCATCGCTCGGCAACGAGGCCATCCCGGCGGAAACCGACCCGCAACCCGCCGCTGCCGAGGCCGCGCCCGAAGTCGCCGACGGCGGCATGGGGACGATCTGGTATGTTGTCGCCAACTCGGTGAACGTGCGCGCCGAACCCTCGACCGAGGCCGAGATCCTCGGCCGGCTCGGCTCGGGCGAAGCGGCCCTCATGGTGCAACAGGTCGATGCCGACTGGGCCCGCATCGTCATCCAGGGCGACGGGGTGGAAGGCTATGTCGCCATCCGCTACCTCAGCCCCGAGGCGCCGTAAGGGGGGCCAGTCCCCGGCAGGAGCCACCCGATGCCGCAGCGCTCGATCCTGATCACCGGCTGTTCGTCGGGCATCGGCCTTGACGCCGCCCGCACCCTGCATGCCCGCGGCTGGCGCGTGTTCGCGACCTGCCGGCAGCAGGCCGATTGCGACCGCCTGACCGCCGAGGGGCTGGAGAGCTTCCGCCTCGACCTCGCCGACGAGGACAGCATCGCCGCCGCCGTGGCCGAGGTCGTCTCGCGCACGGGTGGCACGCTGGATGCGCTCTACAACAACGGCGCCTTCGCCTGCCCCGGCGCGGTCGAGGACATCCCCCGCGGCGCCCTGCGCGAGATCTTCGAGACCAACCTCTTCGGCACGCACGACCTGACCCGCCGGGTGATCCCGCTGATGCGGGCGCAGGGGCATGGCCGGATCGTCAACTGCTCGTCCGTCCTCGGCCTTGTCGGCGCGACCTGGCGGGGGGCCTATGTCTCGACCAAGTTCGCGCTGGAGGGGCTGTCCGATGTCCTGCGGCTGGAGATGCGGGGGACGGGCATCGAGGTGATCCTGATCGAACCCGGCCCCATCGCGACGAAGATCCGCGAGAATGCGGTGCCGCATTTCGAACGCTGGATCGACTGGGAAAACTCCGCCCGGCGCGACCAGTATGCTGCCCTGCGCGGACGGCTCTACGACAGGAAGACGAAGAAGGACGCCTTCGAGCTTGGCCCCGAGGCGGTGACCGCAAGGCTGATCCACGCGCTGGAAAGCCCCCGACCCAGGGCGCGCTACTACGTCACGACGCCGACCTACATCGCCGGCTTCCTGCGCCGGATCCTGCCCACGCGCCTTCTGGACCGGGCAATCGCCAAGGGCTAAAGCCGCGCCGCCTCGGCATGCAGGCGCTCGACGAGGCCCGGCTCCAGCTTCAGGGCCGAGGCCAGCCGATCGAGGTAGGCCTTCTCCGCCTCGGTGTCCGGGTCCACCACCAGAAGCGAGATCGCGTAGATCTGCACCGCCTCGGCCTCGGATTTCGCCAGCGCCGCGATGCGGCCGACATCCAGCGGCGCGTCCAGCTCGGCCGCGATCAGCGCCGCGGCCTCGTCGCCGATCCCGAGGTTGCCGAGCTGTCCGTCGATGCGCGCTCTTTCGTCAGGCGTCACATGGCCATCGGCCTTGGCCGCCGAGACCATGGCCTGCAACAGATGCGTCGCAAGTTCATCTGCCGCCGCGGGGTCCGAGGGCAGGAACTGGGTGCCCTCGGGGCTGGGCAGCGCCGCCGCCCCGCCGCCCGTGCGCCCGGCCTTCCAGTCCTCATAGGCCTTGTAGGCCAGGCCGCCGATCGCCGCCATGCCGCCGATCTTCAGCCCGGTGCCCAGGATGCGCCGTCCGCCGCTGGTCAGGATCAACCCCAGAAGCCCGCCCGCAATCGCGCCCTTGCCAAGGGCCGACTGGTTGGTCCAGGTCTCCTTCGCCTTCTCGGCCAGACCCTTGGCGCCCTCGCCGCCGGTCAGTTGCTTCACTCCGCCCATCAGGTCGTCCAGCAGGGATTTCGCGTTCAGCATTGGGGCCTCCTCGGGTTGCCGCTGCCAATATGGGAAGCGGACTGCAACAGGGCAATGACGGGCGCCGGCCCCGGCCAAACGGCGCCTATGCCGCCCCCCAGCCGCCACCGCCCGGGGTGCGCATCTCGAACACCGCGCCCGTCGGCAGGTCGCGCTCGTCATTGCCCTCCAGCCGCTCGATCCGCCCGTCGGGCCAGTGCACCAGGTTCTCGCCCACCGCGCCGGGGCCACCGCCGCCCGCGCCGAAGGGCGCGACCTTCCTGCTGCCGCAGAGCGTCGTGACCGTGACCGGCTCCAGGAACCGCAGGCGCCGCACCGCGCCGTTGCCACCCGGCCAGCGCCCCGCCCCGCCCGAACCGTGGCGGATCCCGAACGCTTCCAGCCGGACCGGAAAGCGCTTTTCCAGCACCTCGGGGTCGGTCATCCGGGTGTTGGTCATGTGACTTTGCACCGCGTCGCAGCCGGCAAAGCCCGGCCCGGCCCCGGTGCCTCCGGCGATGGTCTCGTAGTTCTGGAACCGGTCGTTGCCCCAGATGAAGTTGTTCATCGTCCCCTGCGACGCCGCCACGACCCCCAGCGCGCCGTAAAGCGCATTGCAGGCCGACTGGCTGATCTCGGTATTCCCCGCGATCACCGCCGCCGGCGCGCGGGGATTCAGCAGCGTTCCCTCCGGCACCACGATCTCCAGCGGTTTCAGGCAACCCTCGTTCAGCGGGATCGGCTTGCCGACCAGCGTGCGGAAGACATAGAGGACGACCGCCCGCGTCACCGCCTTCGGGGCGTTGTAATTGCCCGGATGCTGTGGGCTGGTCCCGGTGAAATCTATTTTCGCCGATCGCGCGACACGGTTCACCGTCACCCGCACCGCGATCTCGGCGCCGATGTCCAGCGGCAGGCGGAAGGCCCCGTCCGAAAGCCGGTCGATCACCGCGCGCACGCATTCCTCGGCATTCCGCTGCACATGGCCCATGTAGGCCGCCACCACCCCGGCCCCGTGCCGAGCCACCACGCGCAGCAGTTCCCGCCGCCCGGTCTCGTTCGCCGCGACCTGCGCCTTCAGGTCGGCCATGTTCTGATCCGGCGACCGGCAGGGCCAGCGTCCCGAGCCCAGAAGCGCCCGCGTCTCGCCCTCGGCCAGCCGGCCTTCCCGCACCAGGTGGAACAGGTCGATGACAACCCCCTCCTCCTCGATCCTGCGGCTGTCCGGCGGGCCCGAGCCCGGCGTCCGCCCGCCGATGTCGGCATGGTGCCCGCGCGAGCCCAGCCAGAAGGCCGGCCGCCCCTCCAGGAAGACCGGCGTGATGACGGTCACATCCGGCAGATGCGTGCCCCCGTTCCAGGGTGAGTTCAGCATCCAGGCATCGCCCTCGCGCGCCGTGGTGCCGACCGCCGCGATCACGGCCTTGACCGCATGGCTCATCGACCCGAGATGCACCGGCACATGCGGGGCATTGGCGACCAGATCGCCCGCCGCGTCGAAGATCGCACAGGAAAAGTCCAGCCTTTCCTTGATGTTGACCGACCAGGCCGTGTTGGCCAGCGTCGCGCCCATCTGGTCGGCGACCGACATGAACAGGTTGTTGAACAGCTCCAGCCGCACCGGATCGACCGCCGTCCCCGCCGCCGCCTCGCGCGACAGATCGGCGACGCGGCGCAGGATCAGGTTGGCGCTTGCATCCACCGTCGCCTCCCAGCCCGGCTCGACGATCACCGTCCCCGTCGCCTCGGCGATCACCGCCGGCCCCGCGATCCGCGTCGCCGAACCGCAGGTCTCGCGGCGGTAGAGCGGCACCTCCTGCCAGCGCCCCCCGGCCCAGAGCCGCAGCCGCCCTGCCGGCTGGCCGGCGCCCGGACCGGGGGTCAGGCCCGGCAGGTCCGCCGCGCCCCCCTCTGCCTCGGCCGCCAGCATCTCGAACCACAGTGCCCGCTCGGGAGAGGTGAAGCCGAACCGCGCCCGATGCGCCTCGGCGAAGGCCTCGGCCATGGCTTCCGCTTCGGAGAAGGGCACCGGAAGCGCCTGGTGCTGCCCCTCGTAGCGCAGATGCGCCGTCAGGGTGACGCGGGGCGCCGCGACGCCCTGGGCGACCAGCGCCGCGACCGCCTCCTCCGCCAGCGCCGAGATCCTGTCGCGGGCCGCGTCCATCGCCGACAGGGGCGCGTCGAACTGCGTCTCGCGCAGCGCGCGCAGCTCGGCAAGGCCCATCCCGAAGGCCGACAGGACCCCGGCCTGCGGATGGATGAAAACCTCTTTCATTCCCAGTGCATCCGCGACCCCGCAGGCATGCTGCCCCCCCGCGCCGCCGAAGCATTGCAGGGCATAGCCGGTCACGTCATGCCCGCGCTGGACGCTGATCTTCTTGATCGCATTGGCCATGTTGTCGATGGCGACGCGCAGGAAGCCTTCGGCGATCACCTCGGGCGGGTCACGCCGTCCCGTCACCGCCGCCACCTCTGCCGCCAGCGCCTCGAACGCATTCCGAACCGCCTCGGCATCCAGGGGCTGGTCGCCCCCCGGGCCGAAGACCGCCGGGAAATGCGCCGGCGAAAGCCGGCCGAGCATCACGTTGCAATCGGTGATCGTCAGCGGCCCGCCCCGGCGATAGGCGACCGGTCCGGGATTGGCCCCGGCACTTTCGGGGCCGACCTGGAACCGCCCGTCGCGGAAGGAACAGATCGACCCGCCCCCGGCCGCAACCGTGTGGATGTCCATCATCGGCGCGCGCATCCGCACGCCCGCGACCTCGGTTTCGAATGATCGTTCGTATTGACCGGCAAAGTGGCTGACATCGGTCGAGGTGCCGCCCATGTCGAAGCCGATCAGCCGGTCGAACCCCGCCGCCTGCGCCGTCCGAACCATGCCGACGATGCCGCCCGCCGGCCCGGACAGGATCGCGTCCTTGCCCTGAAAGCGCCCGGCCTCGGTCAGCCCGCCGTTCGACTGCATGAACAGAAGCCGCCCCGTCGCCCGCCCGATGTCCAGCGCGCCTTCGACCTGCGCCACATAGCGGCGCAGGATCGGCGAGAGATAGGCATCGACCACCGTCGTGTCGCCGCGCGCCACGAGCTTTGCCAGACGAGAGACCTGATGCGACAGGGAAATCTGCGCAAAGCCGGCCTCGCGAGCCATCCGGCCGACCTCGGCCTCATGCACCGGGTTGACATGGGCATGCATCAGCGCCACCGCCACCGCACCGATACCCGCCGCGCGCGCCCTTGCCAGGGCATCGGCAACGGCCGCAAGGTCCAGCGGGCGGATCTCGCGGCCTTCGGCGTCCAGCCGCCCGGGGATCTCGAACACCTGTTCGTAATGAAGATCTGGGCGCCGTATCTCCAGGTCGAACAGGGCAGGCCGCGCCTGGGTTCCGATGCGCAGAAGGTCGCCGAACCCTTCGGTGATCAGCAGCGCCACCCGTTCGCCCTTCCGTTCCAGCAGGGCATTCGTGGCGACCGTTGTGCCCATCTTCACCGCCGAGATCGCCCCGTCCGGGATCGGTTCGCCATCGCGCAGGCCCAGACAGTCGCGGATCCCCTGCACGGCGGCATCGTCATAGCGTTCGGGGTTCTCGGACAGAAGCTTGGCCGTCACCAGCCGCCCGTCCGGCGCGCGCCCCACCACATCGGTGAAGGTGCCGCCCCGGTCGATCCAGAATTCCCATGCGCCCATCAACAGCCCCCCTGCCCCTTCTTCGTGGCCCGGGGCGGGGCGGGATGCAAGGGGCGGCGGGCCTAACCCTGCACCCGCGCCAGAAGTTCCTCGACCTTCGGTCCCAGCCCCTCGACGATCAGCCGCACGCCCTCGGGGTTCGGATGCAGCCCGTCGGCCTGCATGTATGCAGCGAGCGAGGCGGGATCGGCAGGGTCCGCACCCGCGGCGCGAAGGCCGGCAAAGAAGTCGTCGGCCAGCACCGCGCCGTATTCGCGGGCCAGATCGCCATAGATCGCGTCGAAGGCCGCCTTGTATTCCGGACCGAAATTCCCGGGCGCCTTCATCGCCACCAGCAGCACGGGAAGCTTGCGCCCCGCTGCCTCCTTCAGGATACCGTCCAGGTTCTGCCGCGACGTGGCCGGGTCGATCCCGCGCAGCAGGTCGTTGCCGCCCAGCGTGACGATCAGCGCATCGGCGTCCGGCCCCAGCGCCCAGCCGATCCGCGCCAGCCCCCCGGCGGTCGTGTCGCCCGAGACGCCCGCGTTCTGCACCACCACGTCATGCCCGCGTGCCTTCAGCCAGGCCTCCAGCTGCGGCACCAGCCCCTGCGAGGCATCCGCAAGCCCATAGCCCGCCGTCAGGCTGTCGCCCAGGGCCACCACCGTCACCGGCTCGGCCAGGGCCGCTCCTGCCAGCAGGAACGTGACTGCCAGACCATTGCGCAGCCGCGCAACTGCGCCATATCCCTTTGCGAGCATTGCCCGAAGGACGCCCCGCATGACCGATCCCATCCTCGCGCTCACCGAAGCGCGGCTGACGCTGGCCGGCAATGCCGGGCCGGTCGAGATCCTGAAGGGCATCACGCTTTCGGTCCGCAAGGGCGAAACCGTTGGGCTGATCGGGCCGTCGGGGTCGGGCAAGTCGTCGCTCCTCATGCTCATGGGCGGGCTGGAACGTGCCACCGGCGGGCAGGTGCTGGCACTGGGGCAGGACCTGACGACGATGGACGAAGACGCGCTCGCCCGCTTCCGTCGGGGGAATATGGGGATTGTATTCCAGAGCTTCCACCTGATTCCGACGATGACCGCGCTGGAAAACGTGGCGCTGCCGCTGGAACTGGCCGGGGCGCGCGATGCCTTCGAGCGGGCCGAGGCGGAACTGGCCGCCGTGGGGCTGGGTGCGCGGATGCACCATTACCCCAGCCAGATGTCGGGGGGAGAGCAGCAGCGCGTGGCCCTGGCCCGCGCCGCCGCGCCGCGCCCGGCGATCCTTCTGGCCGACGAGCCGACGGGCAATCTCGACGGGGCGAACGGGCAGGCGATCATGGACCTTCTCTTCGGACTGCGCGACCGGCATGGGGCCACTCTGGTGCTGGTGACCCATGCGCCGGAGCTGGCCGCGCGCTGCGACCGGGTGATCCGGCTGGCCGATGGCCGGCTGGCGCCCGAGGCCGTGGCCAGGGCCGCGGAATGAGCCTCGCCCTCACCATCGCCCGGCGCGAACTGCGCGGCGGCCTGCGCGGATTTCGCGTCTTTCTCGCCTGCCTCGCATTGGGGGTCGCCGCGATTGCCGCCGTCGGCACCCTGCGCGCGGGCATCCAGCAGGGCCTGACCGACCAGGGCGCGGTGATCCTGGGCGGCGACGCCGAGATGCGCTTTACCTACCGGCCTGCCGATGCCGAGGAACGCGCCTGGATGGCGCGCAGGGCAACGGCGGTGTCCGAGGTTTACGACTTCCGCTCCATGGCGCTGACCGGGGACGACCAGGCGCTGACCCAGATCAAGGCCGTGGACGAAGCCTGGCCCCTGACCGGCGCGGCCGAGCTGTCGCCGCCGCTGCCGGTGGCCGAGGCCCTGGCCGATCGGGGCGGCCTGCCCGGCGCGATCATGGACCCGGTGCTGATCGACCGCCTGTCGCTGAAGATCGGCGACAGCTTCCGCCTCGGCACGCAGGAGTTCCGCCTGACCGCCGCGCTCACGCGCGAACCCGACAGCGCCTCGACCGGCTTCACCCTCGGCCCGCGCACCATCGTCCGGTCGGACGCGCTGGCGAACTCGGGCCTCCTCGCCTCGGGGTCGATGTATGAAACCCGCTACCGGCTGCTCCTGCCCGCCGGCACCGACCTGGCCGAGCTGAAGCGACAGGCGGAAAACACGTTCCGAGACAAGGGGATGCGCTGGACCGACAGCCGCAACGCCGCGCCGGGGATCGAGTCCTTCGTGGACCGGATCGGCAGCTTCCTCGTGCTTGTCGGCCTTGCGGGCCTTGCGGTGGGCGGGGTCGGCATCTCGGCCGCGATCCGGTCCTACCTCGACGGCAAGGTGGCGACGATCGCCACGCTCAAGACGCTGGGGGCCGAGGGCGGGCTGATCTTCCGCAGCTATCTGTGGCAGACCGCGATCCTGTCGGGCCTCGGCATTGCGCTTGGCCTTGCGATCGGGGCGCTGGTCCCGATCCTGGCCGCGCCGCTGATAGAGGCCTCGCTTCCCTTCCCCGCCACGATCCGCCTCGCGCCCATGGCGCTTGCCGAGGCCGCGTTCTACGGCGCGCTCTCGGCTCTGATCTTCACCCTCCTGCCGCTCGCCCGGACCGAGGCGATCCGCCCCGCCGCGCTTTACCGCGGGGGCGCAGGCACCCGCGCCTGGCCGCCGAGGCGCTACCTTGCGGCGATCGCGCTCTTGTCCGTCGCGCTGATAGGCAGCGCGACCCGGGCCGCGGG